>DAORIL010000263.1:0-8394 GCA_035438525.1 Pyrinomonadaceae bacterium | reverse complement strand
GCAGTTGCAATCAATGGTCGCGTCGTGGTTTTTGTCAGAGGAACAGATGGAGCTATTTACTATCAACATTCAAGCGGAGGAGCTTTTTCAGGTTGGATCAGTTTAGGCGGTGGAACAAATTTTGATCCGATGACCAAGGTGCAAGGTTCAACCCTATTTGTTGAAGTTATTGGAACTGACGGAAATCGATACTACAAACAAAGTAATGATGGGGTGAATTTTTCTAACTGGACAATTGGAACAGTTGGAGCAACCACGATAGCGGCGGCCGGGCTTAACAACATCGTTTATACTTTTGTGAGGGGCTCAAGTAGTCAGTCGCATTTGTGTGTAACGACCTTAAATATAATAACCCCGACCCCGACGCCAACCGCGACGCCAACCCCAACCCCAACCGTGACCCCAACCCCGACTCCGGGAGGAACACCTGATCCGGTGACTGGTTGCTCGGCAGGATTCAGTTCATTAGGTGGCGTAATAAATTCAGATCCATCGGCAGCGATATTTGCAAACAGGGTCTTTGTGTTTGCCAGAGGCACAGATGGAGCTATTTATTATCAAACTTCGACAGGTGGTGCGTTTTCAGGTTGGAATAGTTTAGGGGGGATTTCAACCACTAATCCGATGACGTTTATGACCCAAACGGGAATCGGAGTGCAGGTAGGAGGAACGGACGGCAATATTTATCAGAGAATAACCACTGATGGTATAAATTTTTCAAACTGGACTGTCGGAGTAACACCAGGAGCAACCACAGTTCCAACAGTTAGTTTAGGAGGAAACTTATACACTTTCACTAAAGGAGCCAGTAGCAGCCCTCATCTTTGTTTGAGGATTCAATAGTGCTAAGAAGTCTGTTTGCTGATAAAAGTATTTAGCTGTTCGCATCTAGCTTTATGCTTTTATCAGCGGAGGGACTTGCTTTTTCATTACTTTATTTGTTTTTGATTTTCAATAGATATTCCAAAATCTGGGTAACAGAAAATGTTTTAAATGAAAAAGATGGTTATAAACTGGATTTATTTTTCTCTGCCAAAACTTTTTCGACCAGTTCGTAAAAACTTTTTAAGGCTGTCTGTTTGTTTCCGAATTTATCCTTTCCCTGTTGGCAGAGTGCGAAATGCCCGTCAAAATCCGTCCATTTTTCCTGCATTGCCAGCGCGTAAGAGAGTTTGCATTCGGCACCATAAATGGCGGAATTGTCTGCTTTGTAATGCAGACGGAAAATCGGCAACGATTCGCGGAGCATTTGTTCGGCGATTTGGAAACTGTTTTCGTCCGTTGGCGGAATGACAGCGTTACGATAGGGTTCGTGAAGTTCTTCAAATTCCGGCAGTATCATATTTGCCGTGTAAGCCTCAAGCATATAAGGGTAATTGAGATTTTTAGGATTTGTTTCGCGCATCATTTGGATTGCTTCAGCCAGAATTTTGGCTTGTTCCTCAGGGGTTTTGCCGATAATTTCGCAAGCGTAAAATAAATCTTTCGCAACTAGTTCGTGTCGTTCACCGTAAAATTGCTTTCTTAGTTCAAGGGCGCGGAGGGCGTGAAAATTGCGCTGCCGAGTAACCTTTTCCTGCTGTTCGCCGCTTGAGTTTTTTCCCACCATGTGAAAAATTTCGGCAAATTTATGATGAAGCTCGGCAGCAATATCCGCTTCATCAGTGAATTCCATATCAATTTTGTCGCTCAAATCTTCAATCGCGTCAATTACCCGCGCCTGTCCGTTGGAATTCGCACCTTCGGCATACCACGCGGGATTGGCATAACCGATAATTTTTGAGATGAATTTCGTCACTTTTTCTGACTTTTGCTGCTCGGTTTTGGCTTTGTCGGCTTCGATTTCTGCCAGTTTTTTCGATTCAAACGCAATTTGCGCCTGGGTGTGTGCCTCACGCGTTTGCCACAAAGCAACAGCGATTCCGATAATCAGACTCAGAAAAACAACTAATGCCGCAATCACCGAAATTTTATTGCGTTGAAAAAATTTGCCGGACCGATACGAAATTGTTGACGGACGCGCCAAAATTGGCAAACCGTCAATAAAACGCCAAATATCTGCGGAAAATTGTTCGACGGTTTTGTAGCGCCGCTCGGGTTCTTTGCGGAGTGATTTGAGAATAATGTTATCAATGTCGCCTTTCAATTGCGGGTTGCGGATGGCTGAGTTGAGATTGGTGTTTTGCGAGGAAGGTCTCGATGGTTCGGTTTCGGTAATTATTCTCATTAAATTACCGTTGTTTTTATCCTTTAAACTGTAAGGAAGATTTCCCGTCAAGATTTTGTAAAGAACAACTCCGAGCGAGTAAATATCGGTTGAGGTCGTTACTTTTTCGCCTCTGATTTGTTCGGGCGAGGCATATTCGGGGGTCATCGCCCCCAACATCGTTAGAGCCGTTTTTTCTTGGGTTTGTTCATCGTTGAGAATTTTTGAGATACCGAAATCCAACAATTTTACTTCGCCTTTTGGCGTTACCAGAATATTTGACGGTTTCAAATCGCGGTGAATAATTAGATTTTGATGAGCAAACGAAACGGCTTCACAAACTTTGTTAAAAAGTTTTAAGCGCATTTTTAACGCTAAATTATTGTGTTCGCAAAAATTATCAATCGTTTCGCCTTCGACATATTCCATTATCAAATAAGGAATTCCGTCATCAGTTGTTCCGGCATCCAGCAGGCGGGCAATATTTGGGTGATTAAGTTTGGCCAGAATTGAACTTTCCCTTTTAAAGCTATGGCGAAATCTTTCAATATTAAACTCTCGCTTGAGCATTTTTATAGCAGCTTTTTGGTTGATTTTGCCGTCGTTCCTTTCCGCTAAATAAACCGCGCCCATTCCTCCCATTCCGAGCTCACTGACAATTTGATAAACACCGATTTGTTGTCCGATCAATAAATTTGAGGAATTAACTTCCTTTGCAAAAAAGTCTTTGGAAAATTCGAGGGCGGACAACTTCATGAAGTTTTCGGCTTTAGTTTCAAAAGCGATCAGGGATTCGACTTCAGCACAGATCTCTCTTGGACAACCAGAGTTTTGGAGAAATAATTGTCTTTCCGAAGGCTCGGTTTGCAAAACCTCGTTAAGTAATTTTTTTACCTCTTTCCAGTTATCAGATGGCATAATTCTCCTTTGCCAGACGAAATACAAACCAGTCAACTTTGTGAGAGAAATTTATTCTCTATTCATCTCTCGAGCTAGCCACAGGCGGGCGGCGTTCCACTCACGAGCGACCGTTCTTTCAGAAACCCCGAGCGATTGGGCAATCTCAGAATTATTCATTCCGCCAAAAAAGCGCATTTCAACTACTTTAGCCTGTTTTTCGTCAAATTTTTCCAGTCTTTCTAACACATCATTTAAAGCAATGATTGAATCAGCCCGTTCTTCGATCGGGATTTGCACATCATCGAGGGAAAAATAGATTGGTTTATTTCCTCGCTTTTCGGTCATATATAAACGAGCGTGGTCAATCAAAATTTGGCGCATCAAACGCGAGGCGATGCCAAAAAAATGACTGCGATTTTGCCAATCAACTCCCGATTGTTCGGATAATTTCATAAAGGCTTCGTGAACCAGTGCGGTTGCTTGGAGGGTGTGATTCGGACGCTCTTTTGACATCAGAAACCGCGCCTGTTTTTTTAACTCTTGGTAAACAAAAGGAATTAAACGCTCTTTTGCTTCGTCGTTGCCATTGTTCCAATCTTGGAGAATTGCGGTGATTTCCGGGGACTGTTTTTCATTCATAACTTAAGGATTTGAATTTTTAAAATTTGAATTATCAGGGTTTTATTTAATCAGAATTATGATTTTACTAACCTTTGAAAAATTCGCGCTGTAGATAAAGCGCGGCTATTTTCCACTCTCTTTTGGTCGTAGCAGGTGAAATTCCTAAGACTTCAGCCGTCTCTTCGATAGATAAGCCACCAAAAAATCGCAGTTCAAAAACCCGAGCTGTTCGTTCATCGGTTTTGTCCAGATTATTGAGAGCTTCATCTAATTCCAGCAAACTGAATGAATCTGCCTGAAATATATCAACCGCACGATCCAAGGTTACACGAACCAGCTCACCTTCACGTTTTTGCCGATTACGATGAACGGCATGATTGACCAAGATCCGGCGCATCATATTGGCGGCTAAGCTGATAAATTGGGTTCGATTTAAGAAAACCTGATTTTCCTGTTTGACCAAACGGAGATAGGCTTCGTGAACCAGAGCCGTCGGTTGAAGCGTATGATTAGACCTTTCCTGGCGCATATAATAAGCAGCTAAACGACGGAGTTCGTCATAAACCAGCGAATATGCACCTTCTAGATCAAGTTGGTTTGACTCTGTAAAATCTCGTGTTATCGGGGGCGATTCCATAATTATTCGAGCGTAATTTTTGTCTGATTTGTATTTTTAACCAAAAAATAACCGTTTTCTAACTACTTTTTTTTAATTCTTACATAAATTAATTTTTGTCCCAAACGCTAATGTCTTGAATGATTTAGAAGATAAAATTTTTTTATCGAAATTATAAAAGAAAAAAAAACAAAAATTTAAATTTTTTTTGAGCCGTTAGTAAAAAAAATGTTGCGTTACTACACAGACGGAAACAAAACGGATTTCGTTAGGAGATTTTTGGACTATTTTAACAGAGTCCGAAAGAGATAAAAAGATATTTTTTGTAGAAGGAAAAAAACGAATAATTTGAGAGGCAAAGAAAGGAGCTAGAGAAAACTATGGAAAGAATGATTATCAAACATTTAAGCGGGTCAAAGGCAAATCAAGTTGAAGAATTTGCTATTAAACATCATAACGAACTGATTTTCGGTCGGGAAGAGGGTTCAACTGTTAAATACGATCCGGACCGTGATGATTTGGTTGGCAGACAACACGCTAAAATCCAATTAGATCCAAATGATCCAAACGGCTTTATCATTACAGATTTATCCAGCCGCAACGGAACATTTGTCAACAACAATAAAATTACCGGTTCGATGAAAGTAATGGCTGGCGATGTCATTCAATTTGGACCTAACGGACCAAAATTCCAATTTGATGTTGAACCGCGACCAAGCAACACAACTAAAGCAACCCGAATTGCCACAACCGGTAATGCTCCCGAAACGAGAGTAGTTCCAAGTAATAATCCGCCAAGCAACAATCCTCCGATTAGCGTTCCGGTAGGTAATCCCAGTGTTCCTACTCAAGTTGCAGCAAAATCGGGTGTTGGCAAAGCTACGGTAGAACGAATGATTAGCGCAACCGTCGAAGAAACCAAAAAACAAGAAGGGCGCAAATATGCTTCAATCGGTGGTGCAGCGGCATTTATCGGAATTCTCTTAATCGGTAGTCTGGCGTTTGGTGGCTATTACTACAATGTCAGAAGAGAAGCAGCTCTGAAAGAACAAATTGACTCCAAGGCTGCCGAAGTAGATGCTAAAACCAAAGAATTAGAAAACAAGAGCAATGAAACTCAGGCAAAAATCGAAGAAGCCTCAAAGAATGTGAGCGGTGGAAATGCTAAATCCAGTAAGACTGCGGCAGACATTGCTGAAAAGAATAGTAAAGCTGTAGTTCAAATCGAAGTTGCCTGGAGATTGATTCATCCGCAAAGCAAAGCCCAAGCCTATCATTTATATGTTCCAACCCAAACAGTTGCCAAACTTGGCGGACGAATCACAACCAATTCTCCGGCAGTTCCGGTTTATGTTAAAACGGACAATTCTTATGAGCCGCTGTTAGTTGAAGATAAAGGTCAATACAATGCACCAATCGGCTCAGTTCATAGCGGAACCGGATTTATTGTCTCGGCTGATGGATTCATTTTGACCAATCGCCATGTTGCCGCCACTTGGAAAACTTCGTATAACTTCCCCGAAAACACTCCAAAAGGAATCGTTCTTTCGCCGGATTTGAATCAAGTGCTCTCAACCGAAGCCGATCCTCCGTCAAATTGGGTCCCGGCAAATAGTAAAGGTCAAGGCGGAATGTTAGGTAAACTAAACATTAGAATCAAATCCGGGTCGGATTACACCGGAGTCAATGACAAATTGGAAGTTGCTTTACCCGGCAGAGATCGTCGGATGAATGCCCAAATGATCGAAGCGTCAGATCGTCACGATGTCGCTGTGATGAAAATAGACAAAATGGGTGATTTACCAAAAGTTGAGCTCTTTGACAATTATGAAACGATCAAAAAAGCTGATGAAGTCATTATTGTCGGTTATCCGGGAGTTACTGCCCCGCAATACGGAGTAGTTAAATCCCAGGATATGTTCAACACGACGACTCAGATTAACACTATTCCGAATCCAACGGTAACGGTAACATCGGTCAGCAATATTTTGCGCAGCAACACCAAAGACCAAGACCATATCGTAATCAGTGAAATAGGTGATGTTTATCAACTATCGACCGGCTCAACCGGACCGGGTAATTCGGGAGGTCCTGTCTTTGATATGGAAGGTCGGGTGATTGGTATCTACTTTGCTTTCAAACGCGGTGCAGACCTTCAATATGTTGTTCCGATCCGTTACGGAAAGGAAATGCTTGAATAATTCAATTAGATAAAAAGGTGATGGGTTTTAATTAAAACCCATCACCTTTTACTGCTTCTGACCGTGAATGATAGATTTCAAAAATATGAACAAACGTTTTCAAATCAATGACAGGATTGGCGATTACCGAGTTCTAGGTTTTATCGGTCAAGGCGGAATGGGCGAGGTTTATCATGCGGTTCACGAAAAATTAAATCGTTCGGTAGCGGTTAAAGTTTTAGGCGGAAGCATTGGTTTTGACAGAGAATACAAGACACGATTTTTGAACGAGGCTCGGCTTCAAGCAAGTCTCCACCACCCAAATATTGCTACTCTTTATGACTTTCAGGAATTTGGCAACGAGCTGCTGATCTTTATGGAATTCATCAATGGCGATAGTTTGGACAGTTTGATCGAAGCCAAGTATTTTTCGATAGAAGAATCATTAAAGGTCTTTGAATCAATAGTTGAAGCAATTTCTTACATTCATCAACACGGAATTATTCACCGCGATATTAAGACAGACAATGTCAAATTAACTGCGGATGGAGTTCCTAAATTACTTGATTTTGGGATTGCTAAAGATTCGTCCAGTCAAAATTTGACTCAGGTTGGGGGTGTTATCGGAACACCAAATTATCTGGCCCCTGAGCAGCTTGAAGGAAGAATGGCTACTGAACAAACCGATGTTTGGGCATTGGGCGTTTTACTTTACAAAATGCTGACCGGAAAAGTTCCGTTTGAGTCCGATTACTTTGACACTTTATTGTCGCAAATCAGAATCGGAAAGTTTGAAGCACCGGAAACTCTGAATTCGGCGATTCCAAAAGTGGTTGCCGATATTGTCAGAAAATGTTTAGCCAGAGATTTAAGTCAGCGATACCAAACGGCGCAGGAACTTTTGCGTGATGTGAGGCAAGTTCTGAAACGACGATATGGGACAGAAACTTACCTTAGCAAAATGCAGACAGATGGTTCGTTTCCAGTTGCCAAAGTTGGGGCAGCAGCAGCCGGATTGATTTTATTTTTTGTGATTCTAGCAACCATAGGCATTTGGGCAATTAGCGATCCAGCCGGAACGGTCGAAGTGAAAACTCCTGTCAAGACGGCTGATAATCAAAATCAGAATGTTTCGACCGAAAGAAAGGATACGCCAATTGCCCAAACCGAAAGAAAGAACGAATCCGCTAACAAACGAACCGTTCGAATTGATGCTGTCGGAGGAAGTGCGGAAGTCTGGCGCAACGGGCAAAAGATCGGCAATACTCCGCTGGATTTAGAAATTGGGGAAAAAGAAATAGTGGCTTTGAAATTGAAAAGACAAGGCTCAACAGATACTGATGTAAGTGTCGAAGCCACCGTCGGAAAAAAAGTTTATACCTATTCATTAGCGTCAAAATAAGAGCAAAAGGGAGCGATATGCAAGAAACAAGACAATACAAAATAAATGGAAGAAACGTCATAGCCAGCATTGTGAGCGATGTCGGCTGCGTCCGCGAAGCAAACGAAGACAGCGGACGGCATACAAATCCGAATGATTCGGTGATTCAAAAAAATCGGGGAGCTTTGACTATCGTTGCCGACGGAATGGGCGGACATGCTTCGGGCGAAGTCGCCAGCCAAATGGCCATCGAATTAATCAGCGAATTTTATTATGCAGAAAATGAAAGCCCCACCGTTGACGCGCTCCGCAATGCTATTCAACAAGCCAATGCCGAAATATTTGCCACTTCTGAATCGGACGAAAAATATTATGGAATGGGAACAACGCTCATTACTTTAGTTTTACTCGAAGATTCTGCCATCGCCGCTCATGTTGGCGATAGTCGCCTTTACCGCTTGCGTAACAATAGTTTAGAACTTTTAACTAT
>DAORIL010000262.1:0-8412 GCA_035438525.1 Pyrinomonadaceae bacterium | reverse complement strand
TCCCTATTTTTGGGCTGGTTTTACTATCCAGGGCGATTGGAAATAGATTAGGTAAATTTAAAATTTAAAAAGACTTTTGTTCACGATGAATGAAAGCCTTTTTTTATTGGAATCAAACCTAATCCAAAATCTAAAATCTAAAATTCAAAATCGGATGAAATGTTTTTTCGCCTTTTTTCACTATTGGCAGAAGTTCATTTTTTAAGGAGAAAACACAAATGAAGAATCTGCCAATAGCCAGAAAACTAATTGTTTTAGTCATTTTACCAATATTTGTTCTTGCCTGCTCAATGTTCGGCGGAAATTCGCCAACCGCATCGTATAAAGCCTTTGCAAACGCGGCAAGGAAGAAAGATTCGGCAAAAATGAAAGAATATCTTTCGGAAAGTTTTCTAAAAACGGTTCGGGAAGCCGCCAAATACAGCAATAAATCCGAAGACGAATTCTTATCAAGTTTTTCGGACGGCATTGGTGAAACTGACGACATTTCCAACGAAAAAATTTCTTCAAGCGGAACGACTGCGACCGTTGAGGTCAAAACCAAATCAAATGATCTACAGGTAATAAAGTTTGTTAAAGACGGAATTTGGAAGATTGACAGTAGCGGAAAGAAAACCGATTCGGTTACCGAAACGAGTCCAACTTCTTCGCCTGATTCAACTAAATCCGATACTTCAACTCCCGCCGATACCAGCCCGATGACCGTTTCAGCCAGCGAACTAATCAGCGGAGCGAGTTCCGGTGCAGACCAATATCGCGGACGGATGCTGACCGTGACCGGTGCGGAACTGTGGGAAATTCAATACAGTATGCTCCACATCGGCGCAAAATACGGCTCATATTCATCCGGCTACATCATTTGCAAAGGCAGTTTTAGTGATTATATGCCATACGCTTCAAAAATTAGCGATATGAGAAGGTCTGGAAAATCTCCCGGTGCAACTATCAAAGGAATGTTCAGCCAAGTTGTCAGAGATTCGGGCTATACACAGATTCATCTTGACCCTTGTGTTTTATCAAATTTGGAAAAATAGAGGAAAAACGAAAATGAAATTAAGAAACTTAATGACAGGACTTTTCGTGCTAAGCCTTTTTCTGGCAATGAATTCCATCGCTCAAACCCAAGATGAACCGCTGGATTCTTTCAAAGTCGGCGACGTGATTTATTACGGCTATATGATCAATTGGGGAAGCGGCACGATCGAAGAATTTAGTAAAGACCGCAGCATGATACAAATTCGTTACGGAAAAGGTCGATACGATACGAGATGGGTCACACCCGGACCAAAAGTAATTATCCAAAGCGAAAAGCTACATCTGGAAATGGCGGCTTCGCAAAAAATGGGTTTGGAAATGCGTCCCGAATCTCTGAAATATTTGTCGTCAATCGTCAAATTGATGCAGGCGTATGACCCTGAACTGACTTATGCCGAAGGCACTTCGGAGCAAGGATTGCCAACTCCCGACAAGGCAGATGAAATAAACAAAGTCCGCCAAGAACTGGCTGAATTCGACCAAATCTGCAAAACAAGATTTCCCACCATCAAAAATCCGCCGAGCGCACTAAGCAAAAAATGGATTGTCGAACGCTACGGCGACCAATGTGCGATTGCTGCCAACCGTGTCGCCCTTGAAAAAAAACAGCTGCAATTAAATGCCGAACGAAATCGCAATGCCGTTCTTGACGGTTATCGCAATCAGGCAAATAACAATATGGGTAACGGTTTGATCCATTACGATCTGCAGTTGATCGCGCTGGATTTTGAAAACTGGAAAGCCGCCGCCGAAGCAAAAGAAAAAGCCGAATTTATCAAAGCTGGTGCAGTTATGCCACCGAACTTTTTTGAGAGACTGCGCCCGATTTCCGTCGAAGTCAAAACATTTATTGACAAACAATCAAACACCAATCGTTGGATCGCGCCGAAATTTCAGGATGCGGCGGCGCAATCACTCGCCAAACGAAACGCAACCGATGATGTATTGAAAAGATCAACAATTCTATCAATCGGAATGGACGATGCGGCGTGGGTCAGAGGTTCTGACAGCCGAAACGAAGTCGGACGCGACAGCAAATATATCTATTACAAGATCGAAAAAAGCAAAAACAGCTATAAGATCGGACGAATGTTGGTCAAAGGTCCCGTCGCCGGATATTGTCAGGAGCGCGAATTTATCGTTAAGCGGACTACCAAAATCGAACTCGAAATTCTCGACGGTTCGGGAAAATTTGTTAAATGTCCGTAACGATTTTAGAAAGTGCTTTTTAATCGAAGACTATTTTGAAATTAAAAGGAGGAATCAAAATGAAGAATTTATTTTTAATCGCAGCTTTAGCTTTAACTTTTTGGACAACAGCTTGTCAAAAAGCGGAATCTTCATCAAAAACTGAGGCAAAAACAAACACGAATACAACAACTACAACAGAGGCACCGAAAGATGCGCCAAGAACATTCACCGAAATACTCGGCGACGATATAAAGAATTTGAACAAAGGACTAACTCCCTCTGAGCCATGCGGCTATTTGCAAAATATTCTGAAAAAAACTCCAACAGAATATAAGGAATACAAAGACGGAGCTTACAATTGCAGCACCGAATTTTTGATGATAAACGGTTCATCTTTTCGTTATTCGGGAAGCGGCAACAAAGATTATATTTCGGTCCTCACCTTCTACCAAACAATCGGAAAAAAGACATCTTCTGACAACGAAATAAAAATGCTGGGGCTAATGGTTGGGAATATTGCAGATGCTCTTAAGCAAGCCAGCGGTCAAACTCTTCCCAAAGAAGTTTCGGATGCGCTCGCTTACAAAAAAGACCTCAAATATGTTTTTAATGACGAGACAACCTCCAAGCCGAGAGCTTATCAATTACAGGTTTTCACGCTCGCCTCAACCAATACATACATTGTGATGATTTATTTTGAATAAGTCTGGAAAAAGATAATTCTCCTTAAAGCGGAAACGACTTTTCCCCAATAAAAGGAGTCGTTTCTGCTTTTTTGAAATGTTTTTCACTGTTTCAACACTATCTTTGAAAGTTCGATTTTTAAGGAGTAAAAATATGAAAAAATATATCGTTTCAATTTTATTAATTGGTTTATTCTCAACATTTTCAACCGCTGTTTTGGCACAAGGCAAAGGCAATCGCCGAAATACGCAACCAACTGACAAACCGGCTAAAAATACAGTTCAAAGAAATAACGCACCAAATACTCCGCCGAAAAGTGATGGAATGGTTTATCAAAAAATCACCCCTTGTAACCAAATGAATGACGATGCCGGAATTGCCAAAAATCGTCAGTGTAAGTTGCCGAATGGACAGATTACGACCATCGGTAAATTTTGTGACGATTTTCCAAACGAATCCGTTTGCCGTCAAAATACTGCTAATGGAAACGGACGCGGCGGGAGAAACAACCGTCAAACCGTGGCAGGACAGAATCAAGTTACTGGCGGAACGATTCCGGTCTATGCAAGAAATCAACAAAATGAAAATCGCCAAAACGGAGATTCTGCTGAGTTCGTCAGTAAAATTGATTTACCGACTCTCAAAGGCAAAGGGAAAAGACAAAACGGGAACACTCAAGCCAATAATTCAACCAAACCAAATGATGGTTTCGCCGGAACAACAATGGAAGGAACGGATGTAACCCGAACAGATGCGCCGATCAAACCGCTCAATAAACCGCGTCGAGGTAACGGCAGAAATGCTCCTGCGAACACAAACGGCGAAACTGATACGCCAACTAATCAAAATTCTCAATCTGCATCGCAAGGCAAAACGAATAATGCCGGACTTCAGGAAACCAAATACGATTTTATCTATCCGACCCAACCTTCTGACATCGTGACCTGGAACGAAAACTCTGGTCCATACGGCTACACAACAGCCAATTCGGGTTGGGAATTTATTCAAACTAGTGCCGGAATTGCCGTTCGCCGTCGCGGACAGGAAGGAACTGTGGTTGCACATACTAAATGCAACGATACTGCAAATTACAGCTTCGGTTACGGCGGCAATAACGGCTCGATAGATATGATTATGTGCCGTCCTTTGCACGATGGATTGCCGAGATTAAAGCCTTCGATAATGATCGTTCCAAAATCGCAACAATAAAATAAGGAGAATTTCTGTGATGAAACTAAAACTTTTATTAACAATCGTTTGCATCAGTTTTTTAGCGGCTTGCGGCGGAGTCAGCACCAATCCGAAAGATTATTTTCCTGAGAAAGTCGGCGATTTTACAACTAAAGTTCCGACAACTATTACCCAACCGGAAAAAGAATGGGAGGAAAAGGGTTACTACGCCACAGGCTATTCGTCGGAACGCTACAAAGCGATTACCCGCCGATATGAGGCAAGCAATGGAAGCAGTTTGAATTATCTGGTCACAATTCATAATGAGCCGAAGATGGCAGAGGATGAATTGAAATATTTGAGCGATTGTCCAAAACCCGATACGAAGTATATTCAGCCTTATAAGGAAGAAACTCTGAAGGACAAAACGGGCAAAGAGATCGGGCAACTTCTGGTTTGTAAAAGTAAGGACGATTTTTGGGGAAAAGCCGATTATGTATTTACAATTCGCAAAGGTAGTCAAACCTTGACGGCGATCAAGGCACATCCTTTAACCAAACAATCCGAGATAATCGAATTTCTGAAAGTCTTACCAATAACAAAAGATTTCGATTTATCCACACTTGATGGAGTAAAAGCTGAAATCGAAAAGACTCAAACGATTACCGAAGACAGTCTGAAAAATCTTGCCCCGCCCGTTCAGCTTGCTGAAAAACCGTATCTCAAAGGCAAAGTTTATGAAATCGCTATGGAAGGGACGAGAGTTATTGACGATGAATTAAAAGCAAAAAGCGCGGCTGAAATCGGAACGATTGTCAAAGTTGACTGCAACCGAAGTTTCAAAATCGGTGATTATAATGCTTCAGGTCAATTTGTCCCGGCTTACGCACGTTCCTGTAAAGTGAAAATAATTGACTACGCCATTCCCGCAGTAATAGCCGAAAAGGACTTTATCAATTCAAATATTCCAACTGCAATGAC
This sequence comes from Pyrinomonadaceae bacterium, assembly GCA_035438525.1. Taxonomy (GTDB): domain Bacteria; phylum Acidobacteriota; class Blastocatellia; order Pyrinomonadales; family Pyrinomonadaceae; genus JAIBCC01. Next base: position 3,351 of record DAORIL010000262.1, on the reverse strand, counting down.
CTTTGGAACAAAAGACGGAAAAGTTGCTAATGATTCGGTAGATGCTCCTGCTCCGGTTGGAGAAATGGAAAAATGGATTGATAGTTTGCCAAGAAATTAAGGAGATTTTTATGAAAATAATTTTATCAATAGCTTTCGCTTTAACTTTAACGATAACAACATTTGCCCAGGACAATAAACCAAAAATCTGGTCGGTTGAAACCGTGGCAGGAAAAACTGCGACCGTGACTGGTTCGCTCAAAGAAGGCGCACAACTTTCCGATTATTCGTGGGCTTGGAATAGTGCCAACGCATGTTTTCCCGCCACGCAAAAAGCCAAATTTACGGGTAATCACGTTTTCTTTTTGACCAAATTGCCGCCGCATTCGATTCTGACCGTGACCGTTCGTCCAAAAGATAAATCAAAGAATCTGAGCGTTTACGGTTATCAAATCGCGCCGGATAAAACAACTTTGCCCGAAGATTTGCAATCCTGCGTAACGTGCGAAGCCGAGCATAAATGGGATTATCCGAAACGAGGAAAGACTCAGGATGAATCACGAACAATTACTTTTAATGCCACGACCAATTCTTACAATATTATGATCGGCGTGGCGGGCGCGGACGGTTTGACGGATGCAGATTTTACGCTTTCGTTCACACTAAAACAGTAGAAATTATGGAATATATTTATTGGAAATGCGATGCCCAGGTCGGTTTGATGCTCTATGGCTACCAACCGACAGAAGGGCATTTCGTTCCATATTTTTTCAAGGTCAAATCTTCGATAATTATTTCCAAAGAAGAATTGAACGCCAAATTCTTCGATAAACTTTACGAGTTATACGCCCGCTTTCAGGAATTGGCAAAGGATAATGAAGAAGATTCAAGCTATATGTATCTGCAATCTACAAATTCAACCAAGCTCTCTGATGAAGAAGTTATGAACAAGATCTGGCTCTCAACCAGAATTGCCAATTGGGAAGATTCAAACTGTTTTTTGATGGACGAAAACGGGTTTGTCGGGCTAGACTTAGAATCATTTTAAGGTAAAGCCTATGGAATATAACTTTAACAGATTCGGTTGGAGCCAATTTTTTGATGATATCAAAGGTCGTGTCATCCCCTTTATTTACGCCAGCGTAATGATTATTTTGTTCGGTTTGCTTTTTATCTATAATCGTCCACAGCATACCGATAAATTCTATATTTTGCTAATTCTTTTGGCAGTTATTGTGGTTGTGTTGGTGCTGTCGGTGGTGATTCGGCTTTTTAATGCCAAACAAATCCGAAACTGGCGTGATTCGCGCAAAAATAAAACCGATTTTCTGACTAAATATAAAACTGATTCGCGTGCTGTCGTCATTTCCTGCTATTTTAATCCGCAAAAAAATCCGTATCGCACCAAGGCTTTTAACCTTTTTTACGACAAGATCAAACACCTCGACCATCGGATAATCGAATGCGTAATTGGCGATGCACAGCCGGAACTTCCTGAAAATGCACATATTAAAAGGATTTACACTAAAAATCTGCTGTGGCATAAAGAAGCACTTTTGAACAAAATCGTTTCTGAATTGCCCGAAAAATACGAATATGTTTTTTGGGTGGATGCCGATGTGATTTTTGAAAATGATGAATGGCTTATCCAAGGCGTTGAGGAACTAAAAAGTTACAAAATTCTTCAGCCATTTGAATATTGCGCTCATTTGGAACGCGACCAAACCATTTTTCAAAGCAACAAAAATCTGGAGCAAATCAATAAGGAAACTAAGGCGAAAATTTTAGCAGGCGAAAGAGTTGAAAATATTCGCGTTTGGAAATCTTTTTGCGCCACTTTTCGAGACGATCAATATAAAACGATTAAACACTATGATTTACATGGTCACGTCGGTTTCGCATGGGGTGCACGGCGCGAGGTTTTAGAAAAGGTTCCGTTGTATGACAAGGCATTGATCGGCGGCGCAGATCATATCATCGCCCACGCCGCCGTCGGACAAATTCCGCACGAATGTATCACCAAAGCTTTTTCTGAAAATATTGACGAGATTCTGGAATGGTCAAAGAAATTTTTCGAAGCGGTCAGCGTTTTTAACAAGGTGAGTTTTGTTCGCGGCAATCTTCTCCACCTTTGGCACGGCGAATTAGCGAAACGTGATTATTTGCGGCGAATACAGGTAAATACTTCTAAAATTAGGCAGATACAGCGAAAAGACGAACACGGTTTGTATGAAACCGATGACGATACTTTTGTGCAGGAATATTTTGAAAGCCGCGAAGTTGATGACGAAACCGATTTTGATTATTACGATGATTCAACTCCAAGTTACGAAACAAATCATCATTCAAATTATCATCATTCGACCGATAATTACTCAAATCAGAGCGATTACACTTCCGATAATTATTCCAACCAAAATGATTATTCGTCTGCTTCGGAAAGTAAAGATTATTTTCAATCGGAAACGGTTGATTTTGTTGGTGCAGGTGCAGGCGGGAGCTGGGATGATTCGAGCAGTTCAACCGTCAGTGGAGAAGCCTCGCTCAGCGCAGAGCTTTCGTCATTTGAGAACAGCAGCACCTTTTCCTAAATAAAAGGAGTTTTTGAAATGTCGGAAAAAGATGGATGTGTTACGCATCTACTCGCTTTAGCCAGAAATTTGGTAATTATTGGAATCCTTATTGGATTTTATTTTTATCGCAGTCCCGATTCGTGGCAATGTTTTTTGGAAATGGTTTGGTATTACAAAATTTTGATTGTTTTTGTCATTTTGTTTTTGGTAAATGCTTTAACTGTTGGACTTTTGCAATTACGAGAATTTATCAATCGGAGATATTAGTGCTGATTATGTTCCTAAAAATATTGACTAAATTTAGAAATTCGCAGAATCTATACGGTAAATCGTCTATAAATATGAAAAAGCCATTTTATTTATTGATTCTGGTCTGTCTGTTTTTCATCAATTTTTCGGCTCAAACTCCGCAAACTCTTACTTTATCCCAAACAATTGAACACGAAATAAATGGCGGCGAAACTCATCTTTTCAGTTTTCGAACCGAAGCAAATAAAACTATCCAAATTATGCTTTTTCAACAAGGGATAGATGTTTATACCGTTGCACTTAATTCGGAAAAGAAAAAAATCGCTGAAGTTGATAGTCAAAATGGTCGAAACGGACCTGAAAAACTTGAATTTGTGGTTGAGTCCTCGGGTGAATATTTTATCGAAGTTCGCACCGGTAAAGGAGTTCCGTCCGGAAAATTTAAAATCACTTTAACCGAAATTCGCAATGCAACTGAGGATGATCGTGCCCGAATGCAGGCAAATAATATTTTTTGCTATAATAATTATTTTCAGCAATCGGGTATGGA
>DAORIL010000261.1:0-8512 GCA_035438525.1 Pyrinomonadaceae bacterium | reverse complement strand
ACCATATCTTCCAAACTGCCGCCACGGTTAAATACTCTTGGCTGACCATTTGCCCCTTGTCCATTTGGTTGTCCACCTTGCGGAGGTTGTCCGCCTTGTGGAGGTTGACCTCCATTCGGTTGTCCACCCTGTCCATTTGGCTGACCACCTTGAGGCGGACGCATAACCATTGTAGTTCCTTGTCCTTGACCTTGCCCGCCGCCTTGTCCCTGTCCACCGCCGAATTGCATAGCTGCCCCGGATGCCATCATTGCCATCATTCTAGCCTGTTGTGGCGGAAAATTTTTCATTGATGTTGATGGAGTAACAACGATGATTGCCGGTTTTTTAGTAGTGGCATCTTCAATCGTAACTTCGTTTTTGGCAATATCAATTGCAGTAATTTTTCCGACAACCGTTTTGAATGAACCTGTAACGAATTTTTCAGCCTTAAAAGTCGCACCATCTGCACTTTTATCGCCCAATGCGCGAAGTTGATCACCAACCTTTATTTCAGCCAAAGAGCTGGCAACAGCATCAGAGTATTTGGCTGAATCAGGGGCATATCGTAAATATTCGACCTTTTCCTTTGGTGATAAAATAACATTCTTGGTTTCACCCATCAGACTGGTGGTAGAAATGGTGACGTTTTGAGTTTTGAAATCTACTGAAACAACCTTGCCCGTAATTCCGCGTGTCCGCCAGAGTTCTTTTTCTGCCTGATCGCGTTTAGCAATATCGGATTTGGACATTAAGTAAACCGTCTTAGCAGGAATGGTTTTCTTATCCGTCGAAACTGCTCCGGTTATTAAAACTTTATCTTTTTCGCCAATATCGGAAAAAGTAGCTGCAACCGCCGCTCCAAGACTCGGATTTTCGGGCGGAATCTTTTTGAAAACAGTAGTTGGTGTAATCAAAGCATCAATCGCACCATCGCTGGTCATTAGTGAAATTTTGTTATCCGTCTGACTGACGGATGTTACTTCACCGGCAGCAAGATTTGCTTTAATACCGGTTGGAGCAGGTGGTGGAGTCGTGGTCGGAGTTTGTGCCTGACCTTTTTGAACAGTTAAAACAAATAAAAATAAAAGAATAAATCCAAATAATTTACGCATGTTGCTTCTCTCTTGATAAAACCTAAAAACTTGTTTAATTTTGTCTACCGAAGACACACCGCAAGTTTTAATTTTGTGACAAAAATTTAATTAAATGTATATAAGTCATAGAAACAGACTTATAACTAAAGACGTATTTTACTACGAAATGGTTTCTCGTAAATGCAAAGTTATTGTTAAGAAATTGTAAAGAATTGTAAATTTGAAAGAGAAAGCCTTATTTTTTCGGCATTTATTGAATTTTTTGCCATTTTTGTGTAGAACGAGCCGTTAATACTAAACCTAAACTTGTTGCAAAAAGTAAAAGCACTGTCAGTGTCCAAATGTATGGAATTGAGAGCAGAACAGTTAGAATTAACGAACCTAGAAAGATTGAAAGTGATTCGGAATGCCATTTTTCCGGCAAAATTTGTTTTTGCAACCATTTTCCCGCACTTACTTGTAGTGAAACTCTTCCAAAAACATAAGCCAAAAACATCATAAAAGTAGCCATTATCCCAATTATTCCACTAATATTGGTTGGTAGAAAACTAAACCCGATAATGACTCCCACGGTAATAAGAATAAAACAGGCTAATCCAAGGGCAATTATTTTTGCAGTTGAAATTTGAAACCGTGCAGTTGCCCGGCTAATTGCACCGGGAGAAATTGTCACTATAATCAAAGCCAGAATAAACCAAAAGAGCGTTGAAATTAGTCGCCAGGCAAGAAATGACCAGGTAAATTGCGGTGAAAAGAGTTGCACCGGATTTTGAGTCATATGACGCAACTCTTCTTCGTAACCCGCATACATTATTGTTTCTTTGCTTTCGTTCCGTAATGGTTCAGATCGTTCGTGCTGATATTTTCCGCCAAAAATTATGACATCCCCGCCTATAAAACCATTTTCTTTTTGAATAATGGAACCGCCAATGGTTGCTACATCGCCTTCAACTTTGCCCTCGATAATGATGTCACCGCCAAAAACCAGAACGCCTTTGACTTCTTTTTTTATAACAACCGTCTTTCCAAAAGCAAAAATTTCTCCGTCTTTTATTTCATCAATAGTTAAAACGTCGTTTTGGGTCTGGGTAATTGATTGAGTGTAAATAGCAAAGGAGCTGAGAAAAATAATAAAAAATGCCAAAAGTATCTGCCACAGTTTGAAACCGTAATCAGGATAATTTATTTTGATTGCATCTGTATAAATCACTATTATTTATGAACGACCAAACCTAAAAACTATCCGAGAAAAACTCAAAATGATTATCGCTATCGCACCGAGAAGTAAGAGAGCAAAAAAACCTGAGCTAAAGACAACTTTTTGACTTAAAGAACGGAGAATAACGGCGAAACCAACTGCTACATCAAAGATCGTATGAATGAGAAAACTCCCTACTGCCAAAAATTGTCCGCAAAACACAGAAAATTTATCAAAAACCTGATTCGATTCTGCTCCAAACCCAATAACCGTCAAGAGAAAAAACGCAGAGCCGAGACTTAACGCCCAAAACCGCTCTTTTTTCGACCTCAAACCTTTAACGCTACTTTCGGCGTTGGCAACGACAACTTTGGTAAAGTTTTTCGGCAACTCAATTTCAGACCGATTTTCAAAAGCGAAATCTAACGCTGAAAGTAATCTCTTTTGCAAATTAAGTTCATCTAAACAGGTTTGGCAACCTGTAAAATGTTGCTCTAACAGGAGCTCTTCCGAGGGAGAGAGTTCACCATCAAGATAGGCGGCAATTTCTCCTCGCGGACAAACTTTTTGATTTGTAAAAACTCCTGAATCCATTTTCTCTCAACGTTTTAAACGCCAGTAAATCCTCGTTCGACAAATATTTCGCGCATCATCTCCCGTGCTCTGAAAAGACGATTTTTAACCGTTCCAAGCGGTAAATTAGTGACTTCGGCAATTTCGTCATAACTCAGATCCTGAGTATGTCGGAGCAAGATCAGTTCCCGATAACCAGCCGGAAGTCTTCTAACTACAGTTTCAATTTCTTCGCGCCACTCGCTTCGTTCACGCTCTTGCTCAGGCGAAAGATGTTTGCTTTCATATTGAACCTGATATGTTCCATCTTCACTTTCGGCTTCTAAACTTTGTTCGTGATTGTTATGTCGGCGTAAATAATCAATTGAAGCATTGTGTGCGATTTTATAAAGCCAAGTCGAAAATTTATACTCGGCACTATACCGCGCCATTGAATTATAAACTTTGATAAAAACTTCTTGTGTCACATCGAGTGAAGCGTCATAATTGCCAAGCATCCGAAACACATAATTTATGATCGGACGTTGATAACGACGGACAAGTTCCTCAAAACTGTCCTCAAGCCCCGTAATTGCTTTGGCAATCAATTCGCTATCAGAAAATTGTTTTAGATTGTTAAGTTTTATTGCAGTAGTAGTCATGACACAAAGGTATTACGGAAAAAAAATGGTTTGAGTTTCAAAAAAGATAATTTTTAATCTCTCAGCTTCGACCTTTAATTTTAGTATCTGAACTAACACTTTATTTTTCGTTTTTTTTCCAAAAAATAGGACATATAAATCAATAAATCAAAGGTTTTAACCCAAAATCGGAACCTATTTCTATCATCATATACTTTTTTGAAAATAAATTTCAATTTCTCGACCATTGACGCAACTTATTCTAAAGTTATGACATCATAAAAAATATCTTGCTTGTATTGTATTCATCTCGTAAAATGATAAAAATTTCAGGAGAATCTATGGCAGTAAATCATTCTCAAGTAACTGGCTATTTTAGCTTTTTTCAATGGCTTAGTCTCTTGCTTACAATTAGTTCCTGTTTAGTCGTAGCAGGTCTTGGACAAACCCCGACACCAACTCCGTCTCCAACCTCAACTCCTGTTAGGGATGATGGTGACGATTCGCCTATTCCGATTAATACTGATTTAGTTACACTCACCTTAACCGTTACAGATCAGTTTGGACGTTATGTTTCGGGATTAAATAAAAGTGCATTTACTGTTGTTGATAATAACGAAGAACAAGAACTTACTTATTTTAGTGATATAGATGCGCCCGTTTCCGTCGGAGTTTTGTTTGATGTCTCAGGTTCAATGAGTGGCGATAAAATTGCCAAAGCCCGCAAAGCACTCGAAAAATTTATCAATACCAGCCACCCAAGCGATGAATACTTTTTAATCGCATTTAATACCCGCGCCCAACTTTTGCTTGACCGCACCCGAAATGGCGAGGCGGTTTTAGACAAATTGACACTTATCCAACCCAAAGCCAATACTGCGCTTTACGACGCAGTTTATTTAGGAGTTGAACGAGTAACCAGAGGATCACACCCAAAGAAAGCACTTTTGATCATCAGTGATGGACAAGATAATAGTTCGCGCTATAATTTTGGAGAGGTTAGACGGTTATTGAAAGAATCCGATGTGACAGTATATTCGGTCGGAATTTTAGGTGGCGGTGATTTTGGCAGCTCGTTGGGAATGCAGGGACAATCATTTTTGGATGAACTATCCAGCGTTACGGGCGGAAAATCTTTTTATCCAAACACCAGCGTTGAAATGGATGAATTATTTGAACGTATTGCACTGGAATTACGACACCAATATTCAGTCGGCTATACACCCAAAGATTTTAAACCGGATGGAAAATATCGAAAAATAAAAGTTAAGGTCAAACCTCCGCGCGGTTTGCCGCGTCTAACAGTTCGCAGTCGTGAAGGTTACTATGCAACGCCGACCACGCCGCTAAAATAGTTTTGCGATTTTTTGCGAAGGGAAAATTTGATGAATAGAAAAACTTTGAATCGTTTACTAATTGTTTTTTGCTTGCTTACATTTTTCGTTTTGGCTTTTGTGACATATCCGGTAACTAATGCCCAAACTGTTGATCGGTCACGGGTTACACCAACTCAAACACCTCCTAAACCGAGTCAGACTACACCTAAAACAACCCAAACACCACCAGTGTCGCCAACCCCGACTCCGACGCCTATCGAGCCCGATGACCCGATTGTTTTTAATACGGAGCTGGTTAATTTAAATGTTCGCGTGATTGATCGTAATAATCGCTCTATCAATTCGTTAAAGAAAGATGAGTTTAAGGTCTTTGAAAACAATATTTTGCAGGATATTGAATCTTTCAGTAAAGCCGAGGTTCCAACCAATTACGGTTTGGTAATTGATAATTCCGGCTCACTCCGTCATCAGCTCGATAAAGTAATCGAAGCCAGCAAAATTATCGTCAACACCAATCGCCCCGACGATGAAACCTGTGTTGTCCGTTTTGTCAGTTCGGATAAAATCGAAATTGTGCAGGACTTCAGTGCTAAAAAGGCTGATATTAACGAAGCTTTAGATAATCTTTATATCGAAGGCGGACAGACTGCCATCATTGATGCAGTTTATTTAGCAGCGGAAAAAGTTGACGAATACGAAAAAACGCGCAATCCGAATGAAAAGAAACGTCGGGCATTGATCGTAGTTTCGGACGGAGAAGATCGGGATAGTTTTTACAAAGAGCAACAACTTTTTGAACTCTTGCGCGAGTCGGATGTTCAAATTTATGTAGTTGGCTTTATTAATGAATTGACCAAAGAAGGCGGTTTTATCAGCAAAAGTCCGCAAGAAAAAGCTAAGAACTTTTTAACCAGAATGGCAACTGAAACTGGCGGCAAAGTTTATTTTCCGAATTCGGTATCGGAGTTAAATCAAATTGCGGCTGATATTTCTAATGAATTACGGACTCAATATGTTATTAGCTATTATCCAAAGGATGATGCTAAAGACGGCAGTTTTAAGAATATTAAAGTTCAGGTAGCCGATGGTCCAAACAAAGAAAAGCGGATTGCCGTGACTAAATCCGGTCGAAAAGCCGGAACTGAGACTTCCGGTAGTAAGCCGACGTTGCAGGGTCAAACCAAACCGACCCCGTAAGAAAGTTATGTTTAGAAAACGCTAAACTTAGAATTAACAAGGATTGAAATTTTAAATAAAGAAAAAAGGCACTAATTTGATGCCTTTTTTCTTTGCTGTTATCTTGAAATTAAAAAGTCTTACACTTTACTCCGGCACTGATCCTGAAATCTTCTTGCGAGTCGTTTTACCTGTTTCAATAACCGGAATCCCATCCTGAACTTCTTCGTGTGGTCTTGGAATTACATGAATGGCAGTTACGGTTCCAACCCGTCTGGCCGCGGCGGCACCGGCGTCAACTGCCGCTTTGACTGCGCCAACTTCCCCGCGAACGATAGCGGTAACTAATCCGGCATCGATTCTTTCGTATCCGACCAACCGAACATTAGCGGACTTAACCATTGCATCAGCGGCTTCAATCATCGCCACTAATCCATAACATTCTACCATTCCAAGTGCTTCCATTTTTTCTGCAATAACTTCCTTTTGATTCTAAACAATAATCTTACACTTCTTACAGTTTATTGCCAAACGCTTTCGGTCTGCCAAACAATGCGTTAAAATCTTTTTTGTGAAATATCAGATTTTCCCGATCAGCGAAAACGCAGTCACGATTGATTTTGGTAACGAAATTTCGGTTCATCTCAACGAAAAAGTTATTGAACTTTCTGAATTTATTGAGAAAAATCCGTTCGCGGGTTTTATTGAATTCGTTCCGGCTTATTCCTCGCTGACGATTTTTTATGATTTGATTACCGTCAAAAAAAACTACGCAGAGGTTTCGACCGCCTTTTCTTTTACTAAATCTTTCATTGAAAAATCGATGAAATCTCTAGAAACAATTAATTTTGAAAAGAATGCTCCAATTAAAATTCCGGTGGATTATTCCGAAAAATTTGCACCGGATTTGGAATTTGTCGCTGCAAATGCAAAATTAAGTAAAAATGAAGTTATCAAAATTCACACTAATCAGATCTATCGCGTTTTTATGATTGGTTTTTTGCCGGCCTTTGCCTATATGGGCGAAGTTGATGAACGGATTGCGACACCGCGCAGACAAACTCCGCGCACCAAGATCGAAAAAGGCAGCGTCGGAATTGCAGGCAAACAAACCGGAATTTATCCGCTCGAATCACCAGGCGGCTGGCAAATTATCGGGAGAACTGAAACAGAATTATTTCGACCTAAAAACAAAGAAATTTCACTGTTAAAAACTGGCGATTTGGTGCAATTCTTCGACATTAATAACAATCCAAAATCACAAGTCCAAAACCGAAATGAGCATTATTATTCAATCAAATAGTCTTTTAACCACCCTTCAGGATTTAGGTCGCAACGGCTTTTGTGCTTTTGGAATTAATCCCAACGGTGCGATGGATAAAACGGCTTTACGCTTAATCAACATTTTGCTGGGTAATGACGAAAACGAAGCCGGATTGGAAATCCATTTTCCTGCACCGAAAATATTGTTTGAAAAAGATGCCATTATTGCCCTTGGCGGGGCTGATTTTGGTGCAAAACTTGATGACAAAGAAATCGTAAATTGGCAAATTATTCAGGTTCAAAAAGGACAAACTTTAACTTTTTCGCGTAAAAATCGTGGAAACCGCCTGTATTTAAGCATCAAAGGCGGCTTTGAAATTAAAGATTGGCTAAATAGCAAAAGCACCAATCTAAAGGCTAAATATGGTGGTTTTGAAGGACGAAAATTAGAAAAAGATGATCGAATAAAATTCAAAATTCAAAGTTCAAAGTTAAGAATTCAAAAGTTTTTAAAAATATCTCCACACTTTGTTTCGGATTATCTGCATTTAAATCGAATTCGGATAATTGCCGGACCTGAATTTGATTTGCTGACACCGCTTTGTTCTGAAATTTTATTAAAAGAGCGTTTTGTAATTAGTCAAAATTCCGACCGAATGGGTTATAGATTGATTGGTAAAGAACTTCACCTTTTGCACGAAAAAGAGTTGGTTTCATCTGCTGTCACTTTTGGCACAATTCAACTTTTGCCAAATGGACAGATGATAATTTTGATGGCTGATCATCAAACCACGGGCGGTTATCCGCGAATTGGAAATGTAATTTCGGTTGATTTGCCGATTCTGGCTCAACTTGGCGCAAACGATAAAGTTAATTTTGAAATAATCTCGCTTGAAGATGCAGAAAAACTAAAAGTAAAATTTGAAAAAGATTTGAATTTGCTGAAATGTGGAATAAAGTTCAAGAAGGATTTTTAACACAAAGAACGCAAAGAATAGAAGGCGCAAAGATTTCTTAAATATTATTTTGCTTTTTACTTTTCTTTCCCTTTGCGTTCGTTGCTCCGTTGGATCTTTGCGTTTAATTTATTTAGTATGCTTTCAATTGACCTAAATTGCGATATGGGCGAAAGTTTCGGCGCGTGGCAAATGGGCAACGACGCTGAATTGATGAACTATGTCAGTTCAATAAATGTGGCTTGCGGCTTTCATGCGGGCGATGCTCATACAATGCGCGAGACGGTGCAACTCGCAAACAAAAAAGGAATTG
>DAORIL010000260.1:0-8516 GCA_035438525.1 Pyrinomonadaceae bacterium | reverse complement strand
TTCGGAAGCTCGACCTGATCTCGGAGTTTAACTAGAAATTTGGAGTGTAAAATTCATGAGTATAAAAAGTTCTAAAATTTTATGTCAGCACTGGGTTCACTCATATGAAGAAGATACTCCAACTGAAAAAGTGTTTCGACCTGCCGCCTTTGAATTACCTCCATCAAGAGGACGTTATTCGTTTGAATTGAAATCTGATGGAGGTTTGGTCGAATATCCAATTGGAGCAACTGACCGGAGGGAAGGTTCGACAGGAACCTGGAATTTAGCTCAAGAGAAAAGGCTGACTATCTCATCTGACCGAAAAGAATCAAATGAAACCCTAAATATTGTCTCCGTCACGCCGGAAAAACTTGTGGTTAAAAAATAAGGGCTATGGTAATTAAGGCAAATTTAACATAGGCTAACCTATTCTCATGCAACAACTAAACCGCTATTATCGGGGTTCCCGAATTTCAGAAAAGAAATCCAGAGAAATTATCAGGTATTTTACTCTTGATAAAATCGCTAATCGAACGGAAAACTTAACCGAAATGACTCATAAATCGGTCAATCAAATCTATTTGAAAATTCGTCTTCGCTTAACCCAAGATTGTCTTCGAGAATCGCCTTTTTCAAGAGAGATCGAAGTTGACGAATCTTACTTTGGCGCACGTCGCGTCAAAGGCAAACGTGGTCGCGGAGCTAGCAGTAAGCAGATCGTTTTTGGAAACTATAAACGCAATGGAAAAGTCTTTACCGGGATTGTTCTCAACTTCCAAAGAAAAAATGTTGCAAGCCATTATTCGTAGGCACGTCAGCGTTAAATCTATAATTCATTCCGATTCCTGGCGTGGTTAAAATGGTCTGGTTGACATAAGTAACCCAAAACATTTTCGGGTTAATCATTGAGTCAACGAATTTGCCAATAGTGATTCATATATCAATGGTATTGAAGGCTTTTTGTCTTATGCTAAACGACGATTTCAAAAGTTAAATGGGTTTGTAAAGATACTTTTTATTTACATCTCAAAAAGTGTGAATTCAGATTTTATCATCAAAATGAAAATCTCTATCGCACTCTTTTGAATTTGCTGAAAAAGTATCCGTTATAATCTGCTTAACTACACATAGATCTTTTTTAATTAAGCCTTTGATAAGGTCAGAAATATTTTCTCAACCAAACTCCGACTAAGTTTTCCCAAATCACAAAATAACGAAGGAAATTCTATTTTCAGGTTTACTAAGGCAGATAGAATTTTCTACAATTAGAAAATACGGATAGAAGTTGTAAATAACTCTGTCATTTATCATCAGATCTAGCAATTTCAAAGAATTTATTATGAATTATTTTATGCGGCTGCTTTTATTGTCGCTATTTGTCTTTTCGACAAGTTGTCTTAACTCAGTGCAAAAAGCTGAAATCATAAATAAGCAGGAACCGGTTACAGAGCATCCAACGGGTTTTGAAATCCCTCCACCAAATATAAATCTTTCAAATCCGCTGATTGTTTCAACCAAAACAGAAGATTTGGCGATGTGCGCCGAAATTAATGAAAAAATTGATAAAAGTGCTTACGCCAATGCTCATTGGGGTGTTATTGCTGTTAGTTTGAAAGATGGTCGGGTGGTCTGTTCACGAGACGGGCGCAAACTTTTCAATCCGGCTTCAATTCAAAAAACATTAACCGCAATAGTCGCTCTGGATAAACTCGGACCGAATTTTCGCTGGAAAACATCCATTCTGGCAGCCAATCAAATTGATTCTGAGGGAACTTTAAACGGCGATTTAATTTTGCGGGGCGAAGGTGCTCCGGATTTTGGCAATGCGGAACTTGAGAATTTGATCACCCAGTTACAATCAAAAGGTCTCAAGCGGATCAAAGGTAATATTATTGGTGACAGCAGTTATTTTCGCGGCGATGATATTGGGGACGGTTGGACCTGGAACGAACTCCAATGGTATTACGGAGCAGAAGCCGGTGCGTTGACCTTTAATGAAAATCAAGCCTTTGTCAATGTGGAAAACGGGATAGGCAAAGTTTCCACCGATTACATCCACGTAACAGTTGGAAATCCTGAACCATTCACCAGTTCAAACACCAATGCAAATAAAGAATCAAATTATGAAACCGGCGGTGTTAAACGTGGTTTGGGCGATAATGAATTTTATGTTTGGGGCAGCTCAAAAAGTTTCGGAATGCGGGTCGCTGTTCATAATTCGGCAATGTGGGCGGCTAAAACTTTGCGCGAAAATTTAGAGAAAAAAGGAATTTTGATTGAAGGCCAAGTTAAATCGCGTGATTGGAGATCTGAAGATGGATTTGATGTTGAAAAAGCTCAGAATTTAGCTCAGATCGAAAGTTCAACCTTAGCTGAGATAGTAAAAAAGATGAACAAAAATTCGATCAACCTCTTTGCCGAATTGATCCTACGAACGATTGGAAAAAAATTTGGGAGGGAAGTTCCGAATAATATTCAAATTCCGCAAAATGTTCGTGGAGATGATATTGTTGGCGCGGCAATTATCAAAAAATGGCTCATGGAAAATCGGATTGCAGCGGACGAAATTCAAATTTCCGATGGTTCAGGGCTTTCGCGTCTTGATTTCATCACACCTGAATCCTTTGCCAAAGCATTTATCGTGGCCGCAAAAAGTCCTTTTTCTGAGATTTTTACGGAATCGCTCCCCATTGCCGGAACAGACGGAACATTGGGAGGAAGATTAGCTAAAGCGAAAGGCCAAGTTCTGGCGAAAACCGGGACTGTGACCTTTGTTAATTCATTGGCCGGATATGCACAAAATAAATCGGGCGAAATATATACTTTTGCCATTGTTGCTAACAATGAAACCCATAAGAATTTGGCTGTAAGTATTATCGATCAAATCGTCCTGACTTTGGTTGGGATTAAGGATGATGAATTAAAGAAAGAAAATTCAACAAAGACAAATCAAAACAATAACATCAATAATAACAGCAATAAGCCGAACTTTGTAACTAATGCAATGAAATAAAAATGAATTTGAACTTTGCCAATCAAAATAAATATTATTTTTAGTTTTAAATTAAAACTACCCAAAAAGGATTTCATCAATAACTGCAGCAATGTGTTTACACACTCGTTGCCGGAAAACAAAATCTCCACAGTCACAGTCGGCATAAATTCGTCCTTCTGCGGTTCTCAGTTTGACACCATAATTGGCCCTCGCTTCAATATTGACGACCACATATCTGTCCGGTGCATCACAAAACACACAAAGATCCGATTTGGAAGCTCGGTCCGATGCTTGTTTGAATTCCTGTTTTCGATCAGTCAAACAAAGCATTTCTGAATCAAATGTAAAGGACTCATTATTAGATTTAATTTCCAATTTGAAATTATTGACCATATTCTTAAATTCCTATAAAAGATATGCTGAAATCGTGTTTCAACAATGAAACATTATCTCAAATAATAATCGTATTTTCAATTTATGGATTTGAGCAAATCAATTTTGTATTTGTTTTTTCCGAAAACATCCAAATCAGTTACTTAAATTGGAAAGGAATAAAATAAATTTAAGCTGCTGTAGATTCCTTCGTAAATAAGGGATTTTCAGCAGTTAAATCCATTTTTTTGAATGTAAAACAGCTATGAAATAGAGAGCTAAGTTGCTTAATTTGTTGATAAGTCTATTTTCATAGGCAGTGGGAAAGCGACGATTCATCGTAGCTATTCAGATAGACTTAATTATTTTTTGACCACTGACAAAAAAACAAAGGGTTTAACTGTTTCAGACAAATAAAGATTTCTTTAAATCATTGGGAAAGCGAGGATCAAGACTGATGTTAGAGTGAAATCCTTTTCCCTGCCGCTCCATATAATCAAAATTTAAAGCCGCTATGGTTAGTAAACTTCCAGTTTTCAGTCCGCGAAAACTTCCGGTAAAAGGGTCAATTCGCTGACTGCTTACCGGACTAAGTCCAGCTCGCCGATTTCCTTCTTCCTGAAAGAATTTAATATAGGAAGCGGTTTGCCTGCCAAAACTACCGTCTATAGAAATTGGACGCTCTCCCGGCGGTAGAAACCTATCACCGCCTCGAGCCTTGTCTTCCTCCATTGCCACCCGCAAAAAAAACTGAACTAAAAAAACATCATCACGACTATTGAAACCGCCGATTCCAACAACTTTTTCAACGGTATAGAGGACTGTAAACAGTCCTCCTGTAGGTTTAACGATCAAAACTCTTGCCATAATTTCTCCTCTTAACAAAAACTTTTTATACTCAACTTAATAACATCAAATTAAGATTAATTTTCCTTCATAATAATTTTTCTTTATCTGGATAAATTGCCTATTAAATTAGAATTTTAGAAATTTCAACCAAAGTAAATCGGTTCAAATCCAAAAATTCAAATCTTAGATTCTTCAGATCAGAATAATTAAATACTAACGATAAAGGGACTTCATCAACTCCCGCGGAAAAGGAATTCTTAATTTGGCTTGTTCAAGAATAGGGTCTGAACGAAGTCCTCCCGCTAGAAAAAATATGTTATTGAGCAGAAACATCTTGTTGGTCTTGAAAGTTTGATTTGTCGGATCAATTCTTCCGTCCAGAATTACCGTCGGTTGATGAAATGTCTCAAAAGCTCTGATATTCGCATTTGTTTTTTCGCCGCATCTCCCGTCAATTTTTAGTTCCGGGGTGACCTGGAGAATCGGAGCTAATTTTTGAATATCCTTTTCATGTGCCATCCAAACGGATATTAAAAATTGAACTAACAAAACATCATCACGATGATTCGGAGCATTTTTTCCGACGGATGCTTCAATATCGAGAATATAAGTAAAATCAAGTTTAGCTCGTAATCCAAAACTTCGTGCCATAATTTTTTCTCCCTTAGGGTTTTAATTTTTTAATTTATCTAGAATCTGTAATTATCAAATTCTCTGTTATTCTGCGGGTTCAATATTTCTTTATTTAAACCCTTGAAATAAAACATAGTTAATACCAATTTTTGCATTAACCCAGTCGTCGGGTTTACTGATAACCGGATCATTTATTTTCAGGGTCGCATGCCAATCAAAAACATATTCGGAATCATCTTCCATCCGAATGCAGGTTGCTGCGTGGTGGGTTCCCCAATGTGTTCTACTAATGCCTGAGGCAGTATGAACTTCCGGAATCTTTTTTTGCCGAAGAGCGGTATGGATGGCTTCAACCGTTTCAGCTAAAATCCCGAGACATAATCTGGCTGTCATTTCCGGATCCTCTTGGGGTGTTTTGCCTTGAAGAATATTTTTAGCCACCAGCGGAATATTCCGAACTGCGCCTGCCAGATGAGTAAATTTCAATAAAAAATCTGTTGTCGGGTTCAAAACGGGAGCCATTTTCTGCAAAATAGGGTTTGGACTTATTGCATTTTGACAATCCTGATCTATTGCCACTGCCTGTATTATTTTTCCGGCCGTTTCCTTGCTTAATGCCATACTTTTTTCCTTTACTTTTAGATCTTTTCGAGAAAATTATTCTCTAATCGATTTCGCCTTCATCTATAAGCGCGTCGTTTTAGAGTAAACCGTTCAATTTATTTTTCTTTTTAAGCAGAAAATATATTTGACTCGTAAAATTCAGCAGTATATCCTCACAAAAGGCAATAAAAACAAGGCATTAAATCAAATTGACAAAAACTCATAAAATAACTCAAATGCTTCAGGTCTGGAGCGAAGGAAATCAGGAAGTCTTAGAGGATTTAATGCCGCTTGTCTATGACGAACTTCATCAACAGGCTGTTAGATTTTTGCGCCGCGAAAGCCAGGAACATACACTCCAGCCCACGGCATTGATCAACGAAGCTTATCTTAAATTAATCAATCAACGGGAAGTTAACTGGGAAAGCAGGACACATTTTTTTGCCATTGCCGCCAATTTAATGCGGCGGATTTTGGTTGATTATGCCCGGGCCAAACATCGCGATAAACGTGGTGGTGGTGCAATTAAACTATCTTTGAATGAAGCCGCAATGGCCGTTGAAGAGAAAAGCATTGACCTGATGGCGTTGGATGAAGCTTTGGTTCGATTGGAAAAAATTGATCCGCAACAAGGACGAGTAGTAGAACTGCGTTATTTCGGTGGGATGACTCTGGAAGAGACCGCCGAAGAAATGAAAATTTCCCGCACAACTGTCGCCAATGACTGGAATATGGCAAAAGCCTGGCTTCACCGTGAACTGACCAGATAAAAATGGCAAACGAGAACTGGAAAAAAGCTAAAGAAATTTTTGCTGAAGCTTTGCGGCGGAAGTCTGCGGAACGCTCACAATTTCTTGATGAAGTTTGTGCCGAAGATGTAGAAATACGCCGTGAAGTTGAATCACTGCTGGACTCATTCGACGACGCCCAAAGTTTTATGGAGTCACCTGTTGTCGGCGAAGTTGCAGACGTCATCACCCAAGGACGACCTTCAATTCAGGGAAAATATTTCGGGCATTACGAGATTTTAGAATCAATCGGCACAGGGGGAATGGGCGAAGTTTACCGTGCCAAAGATAAAAAGCTTGACCGTTTTGTGGCCGTTAAAATTCTAAATGAAAAATTTAGCCGTTACGAATCAAATATCGAACGCTTTATTAAAGAAGCAAAAGCCGCTTCGGCCCTAAATCATCCGAACATTCTGGTCATTCACGAAATAGGAGAAACTGAGGACTCAAATTATATTGTCAGCGAATTTATTGAAGGTAAAACTCTGCGCGAAAAGCTCGTCACGGCAACCTTGAAAACTTCGGAAATTTTGGATATTTCGATTCAAATTTCTAAGGCTCTGATTGCCGCGCACACTGCTAATATTGTTCACCGCGATATAAAACCTGAAAATATTATTGTCCGCCCTGACGGATTTGTAAAAATTTTAGACTTTGGTTTGGCAAAATTGGTCGAACAAAAAGCCATAGATTTTGAAGATTCAGAGGGAAAACAAAATGAAACGGCACCGGGGCTTATTTTAGGAACAGTCAATTATATGTCGCCTGAGCAAGCTAAAGGTGCAAAGATTGATAACCGCTCGGATATTTTCAGTTTAGGCGTCGTTATTTACGAAATGATTGCCGGAAAGATGCCTTTTGCCGGCGATTCAATATCAGAGACTTTTGCAAATTTGATAAATTCCGAACCCCAGCCTTTAGAAAATTATTCATTAAATGTGCCTGAAGAATTAAAACGAATTGTCATAAAAACTCTGGGAAAGAATAGAGATGACCGTTATCAAACTGCGAAAGATTTGCTCTTTGATTTAAAGGATTTGCAGAAGCGTCTGAATTTTGAAACTGAGTTGATAAGAATAGATAAAAACTCACCAAAAAAAGGAAGCGAAACAAAAACAGAACAATTACCTGCGGTTCAAAGTCTGCAATCAGTTCATTCAATTGCCGTTTTGCCGGTTTCCAATACTTTGAAGGCTGAACCAGGTGCAGTTGATTTAATGAATTCACAGGGATTTTCCACTAAAGAGAGTTCGCCGGGCGAAGCCTCAAAATTAACAACAAAATTAAAATTTCGGGATACCTTGATTTTTAAGTTTTATAATAATAGAAAAAAGATTTTCATTAGTAGTGTAATAATTTGTTTAATGGCACTGATTGCATTTGGTTATTTCCGTTTATCATTGGGAACAGTATCACTTAGCAACAATGGTAAAAAATCGCTAGCCATTTTGCCTTTTATCAATGCCGGTCAGGATCCGAACGTCGAATATTTGTCTGACGGGATTACCGAAAGCATTATTAACAATTTGTCACAACTTTCCGGATTAAAAGTGATGTCGAGGAACTCTGCCTTTCGCTTTAAAAATAATCAAACAGACACCCAAAAAATTGCCTTGCAGCTTGGCGTTGAAACCCTTGTGACAGGGGATATTAAACAACTGGGTGATAAATTAATCATTAATGTCCGACTTATTAATGCCGGCGACGATTCCCAAATCTGGGGCAATCAATATGTCAAAACATCATCTAATTTGCTCGCCGCGCAAAATGAAATTGCTCAGGCGATTGCTACTAATCTACGCATAAAATTAACTAATTCCGAACAACAACAACTTAATAAACATGGGACGGAAAACGTCGAAGCTTACCAGCTCTATTTGAGAGGGCATTTTCATGTCTTTAAATTAACACCACCCGAAATTCAACAGGGAATTTCAAATTTCCAACAGGCGATTGAAATTGACCCGAATTACGCTCTGGCTTATGTCGGACTCGCTGATGCATATCGCTCTCTGGCAGTCGGTAGTGATATGAGACCAACCGAATTTTTCCCAAAATCGAAAGCTGCAGCAAAAAAAGCAATCGAGATTGACGATACTCTTTCAGATGCACACACTGCTCTCGGAATGACTTTATTTTGGGGCGAATGGGATTGGGAAGAAGCCGAGAATCAATACAAGCGCGCTTTGGAACTTAATCCGGACGATGTCAACTCTCATATTTTTTACGCCCATTTTCTTTCTAGAGTCTGTTATGAACTTTAATTCATAACTTCCACAAATCGCTTGAGCATC
>DAORIL010000259.1:0-8580 GCA_035438525.1 Pyrinomonadaceae bacterium | reverse complement strand
TGAAAATCGTTCAGCTACTTCTAAATACGGGCGACAAGACACTCTTTTTGACACTGTTACCGAACTGCAATACGAAAATCTCTACAAGCGAATGCAGAAAAATTCGCGCAAATACTCGAATTACATCTACGCGCTGACGATGGGAACAGGCAAAACAATTCTGATGGCAACCTGCATTTTCTACGAATTTCTGCTTGCCAACAAATACCCGTTCGATGAAAAATTTTGCCACAACGCACTTGTCTTCGCGCCCGACAAAACCGTTCTTCACGCATTACGCGAAATTGTCGAATTCGATAAATCGTTGGTTGTCCCGAAAGAATATGTCAATTGGCTCGACACGCATCTGAAATTTCACTTTTTAGACGATGCCGGAACGACTTTGAATCTGCTCGATAAATCGAAATTCAACATCGTCATTTCCAACACGCAGAAAATCATCTTAAAAAAACAGCATAAAGACAAAGCCGCTGCCGACAGTTTTTTCGGTTCTGAAAAAGATACACATAAAAGGGAAGAATCAACGCCGACAATCTATGACGACATCGCCGCACTTCTCGCCGAAGAACCGGAAGACGAAGCCGATCTTGCCACAAATCAGCGATTCGAGAAACTTAAACGCTTGAGCCAACTCGGAATCTATGTTGATGAAGCGCACCATGCCTTCGGCGACGCACTCGCCAAAGATATGGGAGTAGTTGCGGCAAAAACAAGTTTGCGCCTGACGATTGATGAACTTGCTGCAAGTTTGGAGCGAAGCGGCACAAAAATAGTTGCCTGTTTCAACTACACGGGAACGCCTTATGTCGGCGACCAAGTTTTGCCGGAAGTCGTTTACGCCTACGGATTGCAGGAAGCCATCGAAAAAGCGATGCTCAAAAAAGTCAAACGGCACGGCTACACAAATCCGAAATCAGAAGAATTCGTCCAACTGGCGATAGATAATTTTATCAAGAGCGTTACCGAAAACGGTGAATTTATCCGCCCCGAAGGAATACTACCGAAAATGGCATTTTTCGCGCCAACTGTCGAGGATTTGAATAGCGAACTGCGCCCCGCAGTCGAAAAAGCCATCGCCAAACACGGCTTTTCATCCGACAAAATCTTAATCAACGTCGGCGATCCGAAATTAACCACGAATGATGAAATCCGCGAATTTAATAATCTCGACAAACCTTCATCAGAAAAGCAATTTATCTTACTGGTCAACAAAGGACGCGAAGGTTGGAACTGCCGCTCGCTGTTCGGCGTGGCACTTTTCCGCAAACCGAAATCGAAAGTTTTTGTTCTCCAAGCAACGATGCGCTGTCTCCGCGCCATTGGCGACAAACAATATACCGGGCAGATTTATCTGAGCGATGAAAATCTGCAAATCCTCGAAGACGAACTTCAGCAGAATTTCCGCATCAGCGGCGAAGCACTCGAAAACGCCGGAAAGGACAAAGAAACGGTCGAAGTCCGCGTGATGCCGCCGCCGGTTAAAATTAAAATCAAACGTATTTCAACCCGTTACGAAATGCGCGACAAGCAAATAAACAAAGACTTTTCTTTGGAATTAGAGAATTACGACATAAGCCGCTATAAACTCCTGCACATAGAACAGCAAGGTTTACAGCAACATACTTCCGCCGCATTCAAAAAAGTCGAAGATTTAACCGATTTACGCCAAAAAAGAGTTTTTAGCGAATTGAGTCTGGTTGCCGAAATTGCGCGTTATCTGAATCTGCGTCCGCTCGCCGTCGAAGAAATCTTAGAGAAAACCAAAGAGGGAATTGACGGAATTTTAGAACATATCAACGAATTCAACGAACTGCTTTACGATGCCGTAATCCCAAAGATTTTCGACTCGCTTTATGATTTGAAAGAATTCAAATCCGAAGACGAACACGAAATCGAACTCGTCAAACAACCGCCATTTGGCAAAGATTTTTATTCAATTCGGGCAGAATCTAACAAAATTGTCCGCAATATTGATCAGAAAGTAGGCGAATTCGCACCAAAGAGTTTTCACCTCGATGCGTATTGCTTCGACTCAAACCCTGAAAATGCTCTGTTTTTAGATTTGCTCGCCGATGAAAAAGTAAAAAAAATCTATTTTACGGGAATGCTGACCCACGGACAGACCGACTTTTTTATTCAATACATAGACCCGGAATCGCACACCGTCAAGCGTTATTATCCTGATTTTCTCGCTCTGCTCGAAGACGATTCGTGGCTTATTATCGAAGTCAAAGGCGATAATTTAATTGAAGCCAGCGTCGTGCAGGCAAAGGCGGAATACGCCCGCCAACTCGCCTCAGCCAGCAATATGACTTACAAAATCATCAAGGGAACTGATGCCGAGAGCGGAAACTACAGTCAGTTATTTCAATCAAATTAAGGTTACGATTCAGTTCTAAAAAATAATTTTCAAAAAAAATTCCGGTTTTGCGAATCTGCGGTTATTGATGTCTGTGGGACGGTAATTCAATCGATTGAAATTAACAGGGGATATTTATTTGTGAAAGAAATAGAATTAATTCCGATAACTCAAAGGAATAAGGACGGTGAGCTATATCAACGGTCGCCGGAAGTCGAATCTCAAATCAGAGAAGCGTTGACGCTCGACCGAAAAAGGCTGATTGAAAGGGCAATTAAAAAAGATTACGGAGCAGACGATTATTTTCAAGAAGAATGTCTGGTTTATTTGATTCGGGCATATCGCATCGGTGGGGAACTGGAACTCGCCGATAAATTGACGATTGCCTTGATTGACAGATGTAAAAAGAAAATTGACACAATTTTAAGAAAATTGCTTTCTCAACATTATATTGACCAGTGTTTTGAAGAAGTTATTGCTGAAATAATCGGGCAGATTTACGATACGAATTCCGATAAATCGAATTTTGCCGAAACAAAATTTTGGGTTTGGCTTAACGGCAAAGTCTGCAACGTCCGCCGTAAGTATTTTAAGTATCAGGAAGAAGATTCTAAGACGGAAAGTTTTGAAGATTATTTTAGAGGTTCTCGAACTACAATCGGTGACGAAGTTGAAAGAAAAGACGGTTTAGAAAAGGCAATTAGAATTTTGACAGAAAAAGAGCGTCAGATTTTTGTAATGCGCGACAACTGGAAAATGAAAATACACAGCAGTAATGAGTCGGAATATACAATTAGCAAACATTTTAATGTTACAGAAAGTTCCGTCAATAAATGGTTTAAAAATGCTGAAGAAAAACTGCGAAACGGAAAAAAAGGATAAATATGAACGAGGAAAAAAAAGTTTTTCAATTTGATGATTTAATAAATGATTTCTTCGCTGATTTAGAAACTGGGGATGAAAATCAAGTATTGGGAAATTACATCAAAGATTTCCCGGAATTTGAAATTGAGTTAATGGAAGCGGCGGCTTATAAACGAACCGTTTCGGAATTGCCGGAACGCCAATACTCAAAAGAAGAAGAAGAATTATTGAATTTACGCACAAGCAGTATTGTGCAAAATCTTTTATATAAATATCGCCTGACTGATTCAGTAACTCAGGCGCAGACGCAGAAAGCTGAAGAAATTTCGCCCTTGCTTGACTTAAAAGCCGAAATCAAGCAAAGAGGATTTACGGTTAAAACTTTTGCCCATGCTGCCGGACTTTCTGAAACGATTATTGATGCTTTTCACACAAGAGAAGTTTTATTTAGTTCAATCAAGCGTCAAGCGATTGAGAACGTCGCTACAGCTTTAGGTTATCCATTTGAACTCGTTAGAAACTTCTTGCGGCTCAATGCCGTGCCTGAACCGTCGCATTTAAGAGCCGACGAGCCGCCGCGTTTTAGTTCGCAAATGGATTTTTCAGAACTCATCGCTACAGACCCTGATATGACAGACGACGAGAAAAAATACTGGCTTGAGCAAGAATCGTAATAAAATGGCAATAATTTAAAGATAAACTTTTAAAGGTCGAAACTATGAATAAATGGGAGCAGGTTAGAAGAAAAGCTCGCGCATTTCACGCCGAAATTTGCGACGAAATCAAATCCACCGGCGGTGAAGAAGCCGAAATTTCAGCCGAATTACTGTTGGAGACCGCTGCCCGTTTAAGAGGAATCGAATTGAAAGGTTATCCGGCAAATAACCCCTGGCTCAAGGGAACATGGGCGCGATGCACGGGCGACAAAATCATCTACAACCGCGATGTCGAAAAATGGCTTCAGTTTTATTATCAAGCTCACGAGTTCGGGCATATCGAATCAAATCACGGGGCGAGAGAATGCACGGCTGAGGATATAAATTGCGAAGCCACTGAAAGCAAAATTCCGCTTGGCGTTCACCGCGTCGAAGGCTACGGACCGCACGAGCGGATCGAGTGCGAAGCGAATATTTTCGCCCGCGAGTTTTTGCTACCTTGCGACAAATTAAGACGGTGGTTTGTCGAGGACGGTCTGAACGCCGAACAGATTGCGGAAAGAACGGGAATGGGACTCGAAATGGTTTGCCACCAGTTGGCATATGCGCTCCTCACGCCGGAGATTCCGGTCGGCGACGAAAATCCTGAAAACGATAAAGAAAAAGAATTAAAATTAGACGATTTTCAAAAGGCGGCGGCGCAAGTGTCGGAAGGTCCGCAAATGCTGGAAGCCGGTCCGGGAACCGGAAAAACTCGAACTTTGATCGGGCGTGTTTTGTGGCTTTTAAGTCAAAAGGTAAAGCCGGAAAACATTTTAATTTTAACTTTCTCGAACAAAGCGGCGAACGAACTGCGCCAGCGCGTCAAGCGTTTTGCGCCCGAAGCATCGGAGATAATCCGCGTTGAAACGTTCCATTCCTTCGGATTAGAACTGCTCAGAAAATACGGCACGGAAATCGGACTTTCAGCAAAGCCTGAAATCTTAGACCCGGTTGACGCGTTGTTCACTTTGGAACGATTTCTTCCCGAACTCAAACTCGACCACTACCAAAATTTGTATGACCCAGCGATGTATTTGGGTGATATTCTTAAAGCGATTTCACGCGCTAAAGATGAAAACGTAAGTCCCGCCCGATATCGAAAATTAGCCGATCTTCAAGCCTCTGCCGCAGAAAACGCGAATGATGCCGATGCTAAAAAAGCCGCCGCGAAAGTTATCGAAGTGGCGGGTGTTTATCAGTTTTATCAGGATTATCTACTTGACAAGAAATTGCTCGATTTCGGCGATTTGATTTGTCGTTCGATTGAGTTGTTGAGTCAGCACATAAAAGTCAAAAGCGAAGTCCGCAGCATTCATCAGCATATTTTGGTTGACGAATATCAAGACGTAAATCGAGCTAGCGGATTATTACTCAAAGAATTAGCGGGCGACGGGCGCGGATTGTGGGCGGTTGCTGACATCAGACAGTCAATTCACCGCTGGCGCGGCGCGACAACCGCCAATATACGTCAATTCAAAAAAGATTTTCCGAAGGCGAAAGAAACTTTGTCGCTCAAGAAAAATTATCGTTCCAAGCCCGACATCGTTGATATATTTTCCGAATATGCGCCAACAATGAAAGCGACTCTCGCCGACGGTTTTCATCTTTGGGAAAAAGACCGCTCAAATGATGGAGTAACCGTGAAATTCGAGATTGCAACCGATCAGGAAACCGAGGCGGTCGGCATTGCCAAAGAAATAAAACGTCTGCAAACCGAAGAAGGAGTTCCGCTGAAGGAACAAGCGATTATTTGCCGCTCACACACTTCGCTTGCCCGAATAGCGAAAATTTTAGAGCGCGAAGAAGTGCCGGTTCTTTACCTCGGCGATTTTTTCGAGCGTCCCGAAGTTCGTGATATGTTGTCGCTGCTGTCGCTCGCGTGTGAAGCGAACGGGCGCGGTTTAGTGCGCGTAGCCCGGTTTCCCGAATACAACATTCCGCTTGAAGTCGTCCGGCAGCTTCATCGAATTGCTAAAGAGAAAAATGCTGCTTTTCCCAAAGCATTAGAATTGGCAAAAGATGTTGAGGAAATTTCAGCAGCGGACAAAGACAAAATCACTCTGCTCGCGTCGCACCTCGAAGATTTGTGTCACGGTCGCTCCGCGTGGAAAACGATAACCCGATATCTATTCGGAAAAAGTCATTATCTACAGTCATTTTTAAACGATTCTTCGGTCAAAGGTCAGCAGCAGAGATTGGCTTTGTATCAATTACTGCAATTTGCCCATAATCAGCTTGGAACGAAATCTGATGACGGCGTTGACCCTAAAAAATCGCTCCTGAAATACATCAGACGACTCGAAATGTATGGCGATGAAAAACAGTTGCGGCAAAGTTCCGAGTGGGCTGACGGTATTGACGCGGTAAGAATTTTAACCATCCACGCCAGCAAAGGATTGGAATTCCGAGCGGTATTTTTACCTGTTTTAGCAACTTCTTACTTTCCCAGTCCAAACCGTTATCAGCCCTGCCCGCCGCCAACGGGGTTGCTCGCCGAAGAGAGCAGCGATTGGCGTATCGAGGAGGAGGAATGTCTGTTTTTCGTCGCATTGTCGCGGGCGCGTGATTACATCTGCATCTCGCACGCTTTGCGTTACGGGAAAGTCAACCGCAAAGGCTCAAACCTTCTCGAAAATATTTCAAAGTTGCTGCCAACTAATGGAAACGGCGTAACTTGGGATGATACAGGCGCAATCGCTGAAACAACCGAAAATCTTCCGATTCTTCCGAAATATAAAATCCCTGAGATTTTTTTCGTCCGGGAATTGGACGTTTATCTGGATTGTCCGCGCAAATATCTTTACGAATTCATTTTGGAATTAAGCGGTAAGCGCGACGATACCGCGTATTTACAATTTCACAAATGCGTTTACGATGCCGTTCGTCAGGTAAAGGCGAAACACTCGCAAGGAAAGCCGGCGAGTGAGGAAGCAGCACAGCAATATCTCGACGATGCGTGGGACAAGAGAGGTCCGAAGGATCATTATTTGGAGGAAATTTACAAAAAAGCGGCGCGGGGGATGGTAAAAAACGCGGTCAAAAGAATCAGAGCCGCAGCGAATTTAGTTTCTACCGACCTCGAAGTTACGCTTCCCGCCGGCAAAATTTCGCTCTCCCTCGACCACGCTGAAGTAACCGACGAAAGCGACGACAATAAGATGGTATTTCTCCAACGCTTCCGAACAGGCAGACCGAGCAAAACGGAAAGCGAAAAGCCGATTTATGGATTGATGCTCAAAGCCGCTGCTGATGCTTATCCAAAATCCGAACAGCGTCTGCAAATACTGTATCTCGGGGCAGATTACGCTGAAGATATTCCCTTAACCGACAAAAAAATTGCCAATCGCGTGGAGAAATACAACAACGCGATGCTTGGCATAAAAGCCGGCGAATTTCCCGCGACTCCCGATGACCATGAATGTCCGCGCTGCCCGCACTTCCATATTTGTCCAGCCGCCGAAGACTCCGTTTAGTAATTACCGTCGTCCGTTTCTACCCACAATTTACAAAATAATTCCTGAAAATTAGTTCCGGTTTACCGCTCTCTCGGTTATTGATGTTGTTGTGCGCGGCTGATTTCGCACTCAAAACGAATCGCGTTTTCGACTCGTGAATAAATTGCCGCCTGCAAATCAATTTCTATCACGAAAAAGGTAATACAATGCAAAAACAAGAAAATTCTGAAAAATCAAAAAACAACGAACTTCAGTTGTTCGTCCAGGGCGAAGGCATCGCCGATATTCAGCTCGTGCGTGTCGCCGAGCAGTCCACTTTACGCGAACTCATCGGGAGATTAGGTTCCGCTTTTACGGAAACCGATGCTGTGTTGGCAGCAGATGATTTCGTATTTCTGATCGAAGACTCGGAGCGAGAACTCGCCTCTGACAAATCCTTAAAAGAACTCGGTCTTAAAAACCGCGAACGAATTCACATTAACCGCTGCCGAAAAGTTAAGGTAAGCGTGAATTTCAACGGCAAAGAAATTGCCGATGCCTTTCCGCCGTCGAGAACAATCGCCAAGGTCAAACGCTGGGCGGACAAGCAGTTTGGGATTGAAGGCGTTGACGCGACCGAACACGCACTGCAAATCTGCGGCACGGCTAAACGTCCTGACGAAGATACGCATATCGGCGCGCTCGTCCGTCGCCCGAATTGTCAGATTTGTTTCGACTTGGTGCCGAAAAAACGAGTTGAGGGGGCGATTTAATGGCGACGCTCACGCCCGACGAACGGGTTTTCCGCGAACATCTCGAAGCCGGACCGTTCCAAAGCGGCGTTGACCGCGGGCGGTGGAGACTTGATTCAATCGAATGGTCTCACGCCGTCATCGCGGTCAGTGCCGCGCCGCGCCAGAACGCGCCGGAGGAATTTTTCTTCCGTTTTGAACTGACCAATTACCCGGCTGCGCTGCCAACGGCGCAACCTTGGAATGTTGAAACAAACGCGCCTTTGGAAGCAAACAAGTGGGCTGGCGGCGGTGGGCGCATTCAGCTCGCTTTTAATCCAGATTGGAAAGGTGGAACGTGTTTATATTTGCCCTGTGATCGTCAATCACTAGATGAAGGACACCAAAGCTGGATTCACCAACACCCAGAAATGATTTGGTCGCCCGCCGGCGACATCACGCAGTATTTGAGGATTATTTATGATCTCATTAAT
>DAORIL010000258.1:0-8602 GCA_035438525.1 Pyrinomonadaceae bacterium | reverse complement strand
CTTCGCAATTGATGATAAAACTCCGCAATTTTGCCGAAATCGTGAGATTTTCTGTGGTCGAGAATATCAACGCCGTTCAAATTAGCGTTTGATTGATTGGCTAATTGACGGATTTTTTCTTCATTGCCGAGAATCGTAATTTTGGCAATTTTATCTTTGGCACACATTGCAGCGGCTTGAACGGTGCGAATGTCTTCCCCTTCGGGCAGGATGATGTGTTGTAAATCGGATGCGGCTTGGGCGCGAATTTTTTCTAAAATCATATTTTCATTTATCATTTACCAATTATCATTTAACAAGTTGTTTTACAATTTTAATTAAGCGGTAAATAATCAAGTTCTAATGATAAATGATAAATGATAACTGTTAAATGTTTCAGACAACTTTTGACTTTAAAACTTGCTCTAATGCGAGGTCTTCTTTAGACTCGATAGTATAGGTTGGAGGAATTAAAAAAATGCCGCAAACAAAGATGGTTAAGGCTGACGAAAAACGCGTTACCCGCAAAGAAAAGGTGCAGATCAAAGACCGGATGAAAGGTTTTTTGATGTTTTTGCCGAATATGGTTGTCTTATTGGGCAGATTGTTAAAAGATGCCCGCGTTCCGACTGTCGAAAAGGCTCTGTTTGTTGCTGCAATCGTCTATGTTATTTCTCCGCTTGATTTTATCCCCGATGTTTTTCCGTTTATCGGGCAAGTTGACGATGTTTATGTTGTGGCTTTGACTCTTCTCAGATTAGTCAATCGAACGGATGAATCGGTTGTCCGTGAACATTGGTCGGGCGGCGGCGATATTGTTTCTTTGGTTGATTCGGTTGCCGGACTTGCTCCTGCTCTGTTGCCGAAAAGAGTTTCAAGAGTGCTTTCTTCGCAGGTAGAAATGGGTTCAGCCGGAAAAATTTTGAATTCGCTCAAAGATAAAAAAGGCGAGTTTTTTGTCGAAATTCCGGCGGAAGAAGTGAAAAAGTAGGCGCGAAGTCTATCAAAATTTTGATTTTAAAAGTAGCCACAAAATGCACAAAATTCACAAAAAAAAGGCAAACATTTAATCTTTAATCAAGTTGTTTGATGTAAAAAGGTTAATTATCGAGCATTAAACAAACTTTTGTGTTTTTGTGCTTTTTTGTGGCTATATCTTCTTAAATTACAGCACTTACAGAAATAGTTTCGGGTGGCAGCACAATCTCTTTAATCCTTTCGCTGATTGTGTTTAGTCCGTTAAAGCCGGGTAATTCCTGGATATGTTTTGAGACTTTGCGGTCAAGCCATTCAAAACCTTCTTTGCCTCTGAATAAAGTTTCAATCGTATAATTTGAATCTTTTTCGGTTTTTGCGCCTTGACCCACAGGAGCCCAAAAATTTTTGACCACAAACCGCGCCATCTTTTGTGCAAATGCAGACTTTTTCAATTCTAATTTAGCAACGCTCCAATAAAATTGCGTATGAGCAGATTCTTCGCGCATAATTCCACGCAAAATGTGAGTCAAAACAGGATGATTTGCCAATTCGATCATTCGCCGGTA
Organism: Pyrinomonadaceae bacterium; assembly: GCA_035438525.1. Taxonomy (GTDB): domain Bacteria; phylum Acidobacteriota; class Blastocatellia; order Pyrinomonadales; family Pyrinomonadaceae; genus JAIBCC01. The sequence goes on along the minus strand of DAORIL010000258.1, from coordinate 7,079 downwards.
GGCTTGGGCGGTCGAAAGCTCGTTAATTGCGCCAAATGTCATATGTGTGGCGGTAAATTGTTTACCGATTAAATTGGTCAAAGTCGTAATAATTCGTGTATTAAAAGTGTAGAATTTCGGAACATTTCGGCGCACTTCAGTTTTCCAATTTTTACTGGTTTCGATTCCGGCTTCGTTTAAAAATCGGTCAATCAATTCGCCATGTGTGATTTCTTCGATGCCCCAGCGTTCCATAAACTTTTTAATTACAGGGTCTTTGCCGGTCGGAGTGCGGCGCAGCTCTTCGTGATACATATCCGTCAAAATCTCAACATCGCGCATATAGAGCAAAACAGGGACAAATTTTTTATCTAACGGATAGTTGTTGACTTCGTGCCAGGGGATTTCCGAAATAAATTCCTGTGTTAAAGTTCGCGGCTGACGTTCATACCAATTTAAGACATCTTGTTTTGTTTCAAATTTCATAGCTAAAATGATTCCTGTAAAATAATGCAAAATAAGTTGCAATCTACTTATGTATTCGGAAAACTTATTTTGGCGGATTCAACAAATTAGCTAAATCAAGGTATTATTTTGAAATATGAAAAAATTGACCTATCTCTTTTTGCTTATTTTTTCGGTAAACGCTTTTGCTCAAAGCGATTCATTACAAGTTGCAGGCGAAAAGCATTTGAAAAACATCAAACAATTGACCTTTGGCGGAGAAAACGCCGAAGCGTATTTTTCGTTTGATGGAAAACGTCTGAGTTTTCAATCGAAACGTGACGGAAACGAATGTGACCGCATTTATTCGATGAATATTGACGGTTCTGATGTTCGCCAGATTTCTAACGGCGAGGGTCGCACGACTTGTGCCTTTTATCTTAAAGACAATAAAAGAATTCTTTATGCTTCAACTCACGGCGGGGCTAAAACCTGTCCGCCAAATCCTGATTTTTCAAAAGGTTATGTCTGGGCAATATATCCCGACTACGATATTTATACCGCCACGCCTGATGGGAAAAATATCAAAAAACTAACCAATTCGCCCGGTTATGATGCTGAAGCAACCGTTTCGCCAAACGGCAAAAAAATCATTTTTACCTCGGAACGGGATGGAGATTTAGAACTCTATTCGATGGACATCAACGGTAAAAATATTAAGCGGTTGACCAATGAGCCCGGCTACGACGGCGGCGCATTTTTCTCGCCTGACAACAAAATGATTGTTTATCGCGGTTCGCATCCGAGCGACCCGGAGTTAGTTAAACGCGACAAAGAGTATTTGAAAGAGCATTTGATTGTTCCGACCGTTTTTGAAGTTTGGACGATGAACGCTGATGGTTCAAACAAACGTCAGGTTACCAAATTAAACTCGGCTTCATTTGCACCGTTTTTTACACCCGATGGCAAAAAAATCATCTTTTGCACCAACTATTTTGCCACGGACGGACGCAAACGAAATTTTGATTTGGCCATGATAAATGTTGACGGGACAGGACTTGAACGCATTACTTACAACGAAACTTTTGACGGTTTCCCGATGTTCTCGCCTGACGGCAAAAAACTCGTTTTTGCCTCAAACCGCAACGCCAAGACTCAAGGCGATACCAATGTCTTTATTGCTGATTGGGAAAATTAGAAAGGGATGAAGGATGAGGGATAAGGGATGAAAATAATTGGATTGATATTAAGTATTTTGATGCTTTGTTCCTCTATTTTTGCTCAGGAAGCGCAAATAACGGATGAAATTGGAGATATAACTTGCGATGATTATTTATTACGAATGTATAATGTCAATTTTGGTTTAATAAATGATCTAACTTCAAAAGTTTATATATTGATTTATGAAGGAAAAGAATGGCGATACAATGCTAAAAAAGATAAAACAGAATCTGTTCTCCCTGCGTATGGTTCAGCAAAAGCTCGAATTCGTTCTATTAAGCAATACTTTAAGACCTATAAACAAGAAGATTTACTTCAGCGAATAGTTTTTGTTGAAGCCGGGTTTCGTGAAAACTTTGCAGTTGAGTTTTGGTTTGCTCCAAATGGCGCATCTGCACCAAAACCAACCCCAACTCTTACCAAAATGAAATATCGAAAAGGTAAGCCCAAAGAATTTTGTGTCATTTGTTGTTGATATTTGACTGGAACGCAAGCGACTCGCTTGCCACGTCTGCGAGGACGTAATCACCGTAATCAATTTTCAACTTTGCAGATGATAAAGGCTTATTCGCGCCTTGCGCTCAATGCAAGCGAGCCGCTTGCGTTCCAGTCTTAACTATGTTTTCCTTTCAAAATTTTTCTGAATCTGTTCCAAATTCATCTCCGAATACTTGGACATCATAGCCAAAAATTAATTTTAGCTACGAGAAAATATTTAGGAGAGAAAAGAATGTTAAAGAGAATAACTGCTTTATTTACGCTGTTGGTTGTGACTGTAACGCCGATGCTTGCATCGAGTCACAGCGAAGCACCTTTGATTGCGCGAGACCGTTTCGCGGATAACACCGATACTTACGCTTTTCGCAGTATCGAACCCGGACGCGAAGGCTACGTGACTTTGATCGCGAACTACATCCCGTTTCAATCTCCATCGGGCGGACCGCATTTTTTCCGTTTCGATGACACTGTTCGTTACGAAATCAAAATTGATAACACAGGCGACGGGGTTGAAGATATTGCGTATCAAATCGAATTTGAAACCAAAACCGTCAACGGCGACACCATTTTAGGACAAGGCGCGGTTAATGAAGATGTGGTGATTAAGTCTTTAGATGACAAGGATTACAACGAACCGCAAACCTATTGGGTCAGAAAAATGGAATATGCCAAAGGCGATTCAGGAGTTTTGATTGCGAACGGTTTAAAAACTCCGCCTGCCAATATCGGACCAAAAGTTACGCCGAATTATGAAGAAAATTTAGGCAGTAAAGCCGTTTATCCGTTAAGAGGCGGCGGACGGGTTTTTGCCGGACAACGTGACGAAGGATTTTTTGTGGATGTCGGCGGCGTTTTTGACGGATTGAATCTGAAATCGCTCGGATTAACCGGCGGTTACGATTACACCAAAGGCTTTAACGTCAGCACTATTGCACTTGAAGTTCCAATCAAAGATTTGACCAAGGACGGTAAAACCCCTGCCAAACCAACTGACAGCAATGCAGTTATCGGTATTTGGGCAACTGCCAGCCGTCGGGCGACAACCGTTATTAACGCTGACGGTTCGCGCAAAACAGAAGGTGAATATCGTCAAATTTCCCGGCTCGGCAATCCGTTGGTCAATGAAGTTGTCATTCCTTTGAAATTAAAAGATGCGTTCAACTCTTTATCGCCTAAAGATGATGCAGTTGCCGCTCCGGTCGTGCTTGATCCGCAGCTTCCAAAATTGATGAAAGCCGTTTTCGGCATCAATATTCCGGCTGCACCGCGCAACGATTTGGTTTCGATTTTTGCCACCGGAATTCCGGTTAATCCGATCACCGGACCAAATTACACGACCTTTTTATCCGATGGTAAACCACACGAATATTTACGCTTAAACGTAGCGATTCCGATTACTCCGTTTGATAAAATCAATCGTCTCGGATTATTGGGCGGAGATGTTGCAGGTTTCCCGAATGGTCGCCGGGTGCAGGATGATGTGGTTGACATTGCGCTTCGGGCAGTAGCGGGTGGAACTCCGTTCACTCCTGAAACAAATGTTAAGCCGAATAATGAACTTGGTGATGGTGTAAGTGAAAATGATGTTCCGTTTTTGAATCGTTTTCCATATTTAGCACCGCCGCAAGCAGGGAATTCTGCTAAGTAATTTGTAGGAAAATTTAACGCAAAGGCGCAGAGAAGCAAAGACGCAAAGGTTTTAAGACTGATAAAACTTCAAAAATCATTTTACCTTATTTCCTTTACGTCTTTGCGTTAAAAAGTTTTTTATTGTTCTAAAAGTCTTTCGTCGCCTTCTTCTAATTCTTTGCGCATTTCGTCTTCCATTTTGAGGGCTTCAAGGGCGAGAGGTAATTCATTGGCGCGGGCAGAAAGTTTTTTCAGAGTTAGTTCGGTTTCGGAGAAGTTTGAGCCGTGACGCGAAGCCGTTTCAATCTGATGCAAACGGCTTTCAGCTTCGGTTTTCATTTGTTCAGCTTCGTTTTTGATGCCGGATAGTTTTTCAAAATCTTTTTTCAACTCCACTTGAAATTTTTCAGCACTTTCGGTTTTCAGATATTTAAGTTTATTTTGTTGGCGTTGGTTTAAATTCAACTCTTTTTTGGAAGATTTAATAATGCGTGTAGCGGTCAAACGGGTAGCTAAAGTCTCCCGATACGCATCGCCGAGAAGTCGGTTCTGTCCTTCGATTTCTTTCAAAGATTTACGTTCGGCACTGGTCAATTCGTGTTTAAACCATTCGACTTCTTCGGTTTTGATGCCGTCAACGGCTAATTTTTCCCGAATGTCAGATAACCATCTTTGGCGATAGATCAGCATTCCGCCGGATAAAATCAGTCCGAAAATAAAACCGCCGATGAGCCAGACAAAACTTAATGCCAGCAGAAACGGATTGCCGCCAACGATTCCAAATAAAAGTAAAATGAGGGAGGGAATAACCGGAATCAGAATTGGCGAAAGCCACGCACCATTGGTTAGAACTTTATTTTTAACCAGATCTTTGCGGGTTAGTTCGTGATTTTTTTCTAACGATGTATTCCAATTTTTGACTTCCATATTTTCAACTAGAGTCTATCAATTCTTTGTTTTTTTCGCACTAAAACCATTCAATTTCATAAAAAAAACTTAACTATGTTGATTTTATGTAATATGATGAAAGAGTTAGTTATTAGTTTGTTAAACCGTATGCCTAAATTTTCTGTGCTTAAATTCCCAATTTCTTTTCTGATAATTCTGGTTTGTTTTAACTTTATTTTTCCTCAACCGCCCGAAGAAAAAGATAAAAAGAAAAAGGAAGGCAAAGTGCGGGTGATGACCATTCCGATCTCTATTTTTTCTAAGCAGGAAATAAAGGCAAATCAAACTGAAGAATATCTCGAAGCCGGAAACCTTTTGGTCAAAGAAAACGGAGAAGATCAAGAAATTCTTTCAATTCGGAGCACCAGTAATACTCCGATGGCGTTAGCAATTCTGATTCAGGATAATCTTTCAACTACTTTTAATCTTGAACTGACTCGACTGGCACAATTTATTAAAAGATTGCCAAAAGGCTCACGCGTAATGGTTGGGTATCTGCGGGGCGGCTCAATTCAAACGAGGCAAAAATTTACCGAAGATTTAGAAAAGGCTGCTAATTCTTTACGAATTGTTGCCGGAGGAACTGCTTTTGCGCCAAATAGTCCGTATGAGGGAGTCCGCGAAGCCTTGGATAAATTTGAGGCTTTACCGCTCGGGCGACGCTCTATTTTATTGATCTCAGATGGTTTAGATGCCTCAGACGGAATTGAAAACTCTTCCCCGGGGCAAAGCGTAGAACTCGAAAGAGCCATCCTCAAAGCTCAACGTAAAAGTGTGGCGGTTTACTGTTTTTATTCAACTACGAGTTTTACTGAAAATAATAACTCTTCAATTGCAGTTCTCAACGCACAAAGTTCGTTAAACAAACTCTCAGAAGAAACGGGAGGCAGAGCCTTTTTCCAAGGCACGTTTTCGCCCGTTAGTTTGGATCCGTTTTTTAGAGATTTAGATGTTGCCCTCACCCGTCAATTTGTTTTAAGTTACCTTTCAACTCATATGAAAAAGGGTTATTACAAAGTGCAGGTTTTAAGCACTAATCCTGAGATCAAAATTGACCATCCGAAAGGCTATGTGTATCGTTAGCTTAATTTTAGACCGCAAACGGAGCAAACCCGAATATCTTCTTTGATTAATAACCCAACCCAAAAGAAAATAAACGTCATTACTAAAAGAACTGCAAAAGTTATCCACCCAGCGGTAGAAATTTGGCGTTGAACGATGGGCGGATTATTTGTGCCGCAGCGCGGACAGCGAAAATTGCTCACCATATAAGCAGGATGTGCCGGAGCTATACCTTGATTGAGGTGCTGATTGGTTTGAAAAAGTTGTTGCTGATTAAATTGTTGAGTTTTTGGTGCAGATTTGTCATTGATCTGAAATTCGTCGGTTTTCCATAGATAAGGTCTCGGCGGAGCAACTACATATTGATTAGCCGCTTGTGGCTGAACCATATTAGCTCCGCAAAAACGGCAGAAATTGCTTTCGAGCGTATTCAATTGCCCACAGTTTTGACACTTATTCATAAATTTAACCGTTCATATTCTACGACATTTTGGCGAAAAAGTTTAACGTAAATTTTCCGAGTTGAATTTTATTGATTATATTTGCAAAACAAAGATAAAAATTTTTGTTGACGGGAATGTTTATCACGGTTAAAATCAATAGAGGTCAATTGAATATTTCAGTTGTTTCGATTCCGCAATTTTATCACCTTAGTTTCCTACTTCTTTTTTTATGTCAACTAGAATTGATGATCTATTACAAATGGCGATGAGCTTTGGGGCTTCCGACTTGCATTTGCGGGCAGGTTCATTTCCTGTGGTGCGGGTTAGCGGAGAATTGCGCCCTGTTTCGGGGGCAAATCGGTTGACGCAAGAAGAGACCTTGGAAATGGCTTTTTCGATGATGTCAAATCGACAAAAGCAACATTTCAAAGAGGCTTACGAGGTTGATATCGGTTACAGCGTTTCGGGATTAGGGCGTTTTCGCGTCAATATTTTTCAGCAACGCGGTTCAGTCGGGATTGTGGCGCGGGTCATCCCTGATCAAATTCGCAGTGTTTCCGAATTAGGACTGCCACCTGTTTTGAGCAAGATCGCTGATGAACAACGCGGATTAGTTTTAGTTACAGGAACTACCGGTTCAGGTAAATCAACGACCCTGGCAGCATTGGTTGACCAAATTAATAATGAAAGAAATTCGCATATTGTCACGGTTGAAGACCCGATCGAATTTCTGCATAAAAACAAAAAATCTTTTATTACTCAGCGCGAAATTGATGTGGACACACGCACTTTCGCAGAAGCCTTGCGCGGTTCGTTGCGTCAGGATCCGGATGTAATTCTGGTCGGCGAAATGCG
>DAORIL010000257.1:0-8622 GCA_035438525.1 Pyrinomonadaceae bacterium | reverse complement strand
TTCCGCAGTTCTGAGGGTAAAAAACAATTGCTGGAGACACTTAAAAAGGTTTCAGGGCAAGTTGAAATAAAACCACCAATAACCTTAGACAAATTGATGTCGGTTTTTGGAACTACAGCATTGATGTTTCCGCCAAATGTTTCAACGGATTCAACTTTGGTGGTAGGAAGGATAAATACCGAAGAAGAAAGAGAAATATGGGTTGAAGCGTTGGGAAATCTTGATAAATTATTGAATAATCAAGGCTTAGAACAAATAGTTTTAAATCAAAATAATAAAATAAATTTAGAAGAAGTGACCTCACTTGAAAATTTTGCCGAAGAATTAGCAATCCGAACCAGAGTTTTATTAATGGAGGTAAATAATTCCAATTTCTCGATGAGTGCTGCACAACCATTACCAAATCAACTTAAGATTGGTGAGCTGTTGGCAAGCCAATTAGATACATTAGTCGAAATTTTAGAAATAGAGAGAAGTTTGACAGTTTCAGAAAATTTGCCGGATACAAATCAAAAAAACCAAAGAACTTCAAGAATTGCAACCGAAGCACTTTTGAAAAAGGAATTTTTACCAGTTAGCAGCAGTGCAAGTTATCAGGCAATGCGTGAAGTAGTCGCATTAAAGAAGTTTAGTAAGGATGTCGAATCTCCATTTCCAACTGCTTTTGTCGAAAAATCCTCAATTAAGGGTAAAATCCAACTGACTCCGCTCCAAACTGAGGCAGTTTACGGAGAAAAATTGAAAGAGTTGGAAATGTCAATGTGGCAAAAACGGGAGCAGTTATCCGATTTGCACGTTGATGTAATTGATGCAATGTGTGCAACCTGGATTGTTCAGGCTTCTTCGGATGAAAGCCGGGCGGTAATAACGGCTGATGATGTTCTAAAGTTACGAGGTCTAAAACCACATTTGAGTGGAACAGGACGACGCGGGGGCTACACAATGGAGCAACGTGAAGAGATAGTTGGGGCGGTTCAAGACCTTGAAAATATTTGGTTTGAGATAACGGAGAAGGTAAAACGGGGCAAAAAAAGCAAAAGTGATTTTATTCAGAGTCGGGCTGTGGTGGTTACGGATCGGGGAGGTCAAATGCGGCTTGACGGAAGTCTGGATGTAATGTGGTTTGTCTTTCGTCCGGGAAGTATCTTTGCCAGATATTTATTGACCGAAGGCAGACAATCTGCACTTCTTGCCGCACAGGCATTACGTTATAACGTGCGAACCGAAGCAGTAGAAAAAAGACTCGTCAGATACCTCAGTTGGCAGTGGCGAATCCGTTCAAAATCAGTTAGTTACGCACAACCTTATGAAGCGCAAACGCTGATTAAGGAAGCTGGTATAAAAGTTCCTGAACGCAATGCCAATCGGTCTTGCGAACGTTTGGAAAAGGCTTTGGAAAGATTACAGACTGATAATCTTATCAGAGGTTGGCAATATCTTGATTGGGATTGGGAAAATGCTAAAAAACATGGTTGGATTAAAAGCTGGCTAACCACCAAAATTGCAATTGAACCACCCGATTTAATCCGCGATTCTTACGAAAGTATTGGGCAAACTATTGAAAAACCATTAATTAAACTAATGGAGAGAACACCTTATCCGCGAAATGAAGCGGAAATCGCTTTGCAAACAAAAGAAAAACGAAAAGCACTCAATTTGTCACAAATGCAGCTCGCAGAAAATTTAGGACTTTCACAACCAACTTTATCAAGAATTGAATCAGGTCGAAAAGTCTCCAAAGAGGAAAAGCAGAAAATTTTAGAATGGCTTACTGCTACGGCTGAAAAATCTGAATAATTGTCGCTATTTAAGTGTGCAAAATTTACAGCTAGATCGGACATTTTTATTTTTGAATAAAAGTCGAGACTGTCACGTGCATTTTGAACAAGAATTATTCAGAAAATCCTTCTTAAGTATTGAAATTAAATCTTATTCTGAATTGAATAAAAGTCGAGATTATCACGTGCATTTACCAGACCTAATGCCGATACAATCCGATTCTGAATAAATGTCGCTACCGTTCTGTGCAAAACCAAACTATACCTTGTAACCTTTGTGCATTTAATAATTTACACACCCCTAACCCGAATAGTTGAATAAAAGTCGATATTATCTTGTGCATTTTAAATTGATGAATTATCCTTCGCATTTTTAATACTTTATCGATATATATCTAAAGTTCAACTTTAAGAAATTAAATCAGAATAAAATTCGTTACTGAATAGTGCAATTGTCGAGATTGTCATGTGCAATTGTCGCGACTGTTTCGTGCAATATTTTATTTTAAATACTGTAAATAATCGGCTTATTATCAATAAAATTTCTTAATAAAATATATTAAATTAACACGGCTGAATAAAACTCGCGTTTTCCCAGCCGAATGATACTTTTACCGGGACACTTTCCGCGATTTTTTCGCAAATTAATGTGTCGGAGTAAAAATGAATAATAACACCCCTCGATTAACTTTATTATCAGATTTAGTTACCGAATTTGTAGCGGATACGGAAGCGGCGCAAAAAGCACTCGAATCGGGAATGCCTCGTGGACCGGTTACAGGTCTGTCCAGGTTGGATGAGGCTATTGGAGGTTTTTTTGCAAACGGTTTGCATATTTTACAGGCAGCACCAGGGGCTGGAAAGTCCGCTTTTTCGTTGCAAACTGCAGCGAATTGTAGGTTTCCGGCACTTTATTTAACAGCCGAAATGTCTGTTTTGGAAATTTTCCGCAGACTAATTTCGCGGGAAACCGAAACTTATTTAGGTAAATTGAAAACGGGAGAATTAGGAGCAAAAGAGGCTATGCGATTGGCACTGGAAACAGTAAAGAATTTACCGAGTTTTGCACTTTTAGACGGAACAAGTGGATATGCCTCACCTCAACAAATTTTGGATGTTGCGGAAGCACTAAAGGAGCGGGCAGGAACTTCACAAGTTTTAGTGGTAATTGATTCGATTCAGGTTTGGGCAAAAACAGTTAGAGGAGTTGATGCGGATTTTGTCGGAGCTAGTGAATATGAATTGTTAAATGCAGCATTGGGTTCACTTTCAGCTTTAGCCAGTGAATTAAAAAGTCCGGTTTTAGCTGTTTCACATCGAAATCGGGCAGGGAATCGGAGCAATGATGCAAGTTTGCATTCAGCCAAAGGAAGCGGGGAAGTCGAGTATTTAGCAGAATCGGTAATTGATTTAACCCGCAAAGATGAACAGCCGGATTCAAATGGGGAAGTTGAGATCGGATTGCGGGTTTTGAAAAATCGCCACGGGGTTCCGGGATTGAACATCCCTTTAAGATTCTGCGGTCGAATTCAAAAATTTAGAGAGGGAATTTAGCTAAACTTATGAATATACAACATTTATCGCTAGCGGATTTGGAAAGCTTTGATTCGAGAAGTCCAAATCGTGGTAAAGAAAGACGTTTTGCTTGTCCGCTTTGTGGACAAAATAAACCAGTTGATGCGCCGCATCGTTCTTTGGCGGTCAATACTGAAAACGGATCGTTTTTTTGTCATCGTTGTCAAACAAAAGGGAGACTAAAAGAATTTTGGGAAACGCGTCTGATAACGCCTAAAAAACAGAAGACTAGACAAAAAATAAGCGCACATTTTTCAATCAACCAGAAAACAGAAGAAAAAGAGGAACAACAGAAAACAGAGAATTTGATTGAAAAAATGGCGAAATACCAATCGGAATTTCTACATTCACCGGCAGAAATGTATTTGCTAAATCGCTGTATTTCTACTGATGTCGCAATGAATGCAGGTTGCGGCTATGCTGAAAATTGGGAACATTGGGAAAAAAACGGCGAAAAATGGTTATTGAAGGGGACGGACCGGCGCGTAGTTTTTCCGATTTATGATCGAGAAAATAATTTAGTTGCGATCCACGGGCGAGCGATAAATACGGAGCATTTAGCATCGCCAAAGATTACCCGGGGTGATAAATCTAACGGAATATTCTTATCAGACGCGCAGGCTCTAAAACAAGGAAAAGTAGCAGTTTGCGAAGGAGCAATTGATGCAATGGCGCTCGCAGTTGGGGGAGTTTCGGCAGTTGCTATGACAGGAACAACTCCACCCGATTGGTTTTATCGAAAAATGGCTTTTCAACATATTTTGATTGCCACCGACGCGGATGAAGCAGGTGATAAATCAGCCTATAAACTACGTCTGGAATTACAAGCCCGTGGCGCAAAGACACTTCGGTTGCGTCCCAAAAATGCAAAGGATTGGGGGGAAGTTTTGGAAAAAATTGGAGTCGCAGAAATGCAAAGATTTATGTCCGTTTTTGCGGATGTTTCTGATGAAAAACGTTATCTTGAAGCGTTAAATTTGAATAATTTAGGAAGACACGAAGTTGCAGAATTTGTTGCCGGACTCATCCAAGACATGAATTTTAGAGCGAATTTGTTAATGGAACTAAGATTAAACGAGCAAAAAGTAGCCTAAAAAGAGAATGAAAATGAAAAAAATTTAAGTAATCAAAATTAAAATTTTTCGCATTTCTATTTACAATACCTACGCCCAAAAATATTTGAGAATTTGAAATAAAAAATGAAATGATTAGTGAGTAATAATGATAAAAGAAAATAAAACAAGACGTGCAATAAAGATTGTGCAAGATTTAATTATTGTTGCGAGAAATTTTGGATACGAAGACAAAGAACCAAATTATATAGCAAAGTTCCTTGATCGAGTTGAATTACTACCCGGGCTAATCCTAGAAGAAAAAGATAGAACAGATCTTTTTGAACAATGTGTAAGAGATATTTGTGATATTTATGGATGTGAAGAAGTTATTAATCGAAATAAATTAGATGTCTTGCAAAAATCAGGATTTAAGTTTTAGTTCGTAATATTTGTTGATGTGTTTTAATAACGATATGAAAAAAATATCTGCGTGGAGTTTCGTTTTAATCATTTTCTGTCATTTTGTTTTTGCCCAAAAGATTGATAAAAAAGCAGATAAATGGGTTGAGCAAACTTTGAAATCAATGAGTTTGCGTGAAAAAATTGGGCAAATGATTAATATGCGAATGTCAGGTGAGTTTGCCAATTTTGACGGAGAAAAATTTGCTGAATTCAAACGCGAAGTTTTGGAAAACAAGCTCGGTGGTTTTACGGTGTATCGTGGTGACGTAAATGCAATTGCAAATTTGACCAACGAACTGCAAAAAATTTCCAAAGTCCCCTTATTTTTTACTGCTGATTATGAACGTGGTTTACGAATGCAGCTCCGAACCGGAACATCTTTTACGACCAATATGGGGCTAGGCGCAACTGGAGATGTTTCCGCTGCTTATCGCCAAGGCAAAATTATTTGTGAAGAAATGCGTGCAATCGGTGTTAATTGGCTTTTTGCGCCGGTCGTTGATATTAACAATAATCCCGATAATCCGGTAATTAATATTCGATCCTTTGGAGCGGATCCTAACAAAGTTGGTGAGTTCGGAATGGCTTTGGTCAAAGGTGTTAAAGAGGCAAATTGTCTTGCTACATTAAAACATTTTCCCGGACACGGCGACACTGCAATTGATTCGCATATCGGACTTTCGGTAATTCCTATTGATCGTCAAAGGCTTGATGCAGTTGAACTTGTGCCATTCAAAAAGGCAATCGAAAGTGGAGTTGATTCCGTGATGACCGCACATATTGCGATGCCGAAAATCACGGGTGACGAAATTCCTTCAACTCTTAACCCAAAAGTTACAATCGATATTTTGCGAAAGGATTTAAAGTTCAATGGAATTATTTCGACCGACGCGATGGAAATGGGCGCAATTAAGAAAACATATTCTGACGAACGTTCGTCAGTTTTGGCAGTTCTTGCGGGTGCAGACCTTGTTTTGCTTCCTAATAATTCAAAAGTTGCAATTGATACGATTGAGGCGGCAGTCAAAAAAGGCGAAATCACCGATGAAAGGATTAATGAATCCGTCCGAAGATTACTTAAAGCTAAATACCACTTAGGTTTAGCAGCAAATCGACTGGTTGATTTAGCAAAAGTAAACGAAATTATCGAAAAGCCGGAAAATGTTCGGCTGGCAAATGCGATTGCTGAAAAATCAATCACACTTTTGCGAAACGATCAGGATTTTTTGCCAATTTCTAAAGAGACGGGCAAAAAATCAATCTTTATAATAGTTGCCGCAGATGACGATCAGATAGAAGGTGTAGCGTTTAATTCCGAAATTCAAAGTCGAATTGCCAACGCAAAAATTGTTAAGCTCGATCCGCGTTCAATCCAAAATGACTACGACAAAGTTTTAACCGAGTTAAAATCATTCGATGCCGTTATTTTAGCGGTTTTTGTTAAACGGGCGTCGAGCAAAGGAACCGTTGCATTACCTGAAATACAAACAAATTTTGTTCGTCAAGCGATCACGGCTAATCAAAAAGTTGCAGTCATTGCTTTTGGCTCACCTTATTTGATTCGTCAATTTCCTGAGGTCAAAAGTTATGCTGTAACATATGCAATCGAAGAAATTGCACAAAACGCGGCGGTCAAAACGCTTTTTGGTGAAGTAAAATTCCAGGGAAAATTACCTGTTTCAATCCCGGATTTATTTGAAATTGGCGCAGGAATTATTAAATAACATTTGTGGGAGTCAGAAATGAGCAAAAAACTACAAGAAGAAGTTAGAAAATTAGACGAAGAAATTTGCCGGGATGCCTTTATTAATTCAAAATCTTTTTTACAAAAACTTAAAGCGGAACAAAAATTGGGAATTTTGCACGATGATCGCCCGATTTGCTCATTTTTGCGTCCGCATTTCTTGGCTCGTTCACATTATCAAAAAATTGTCAGAGCGGCAGAGGTTTTGAGTCAGGCATTTGAAAAATTGGCAAAAGCTGCATTAGAAAACCGAACAATTCTAAACGAACTTGGATTGACCGAAAAAGAAGAAAAAATGGCAAGGATTGAACCCGGTTATCAGAGCCTTTGTGTTTCGAGCCGGCTCGATGCGTTCTGGAATGGTGATGACTTTAAATTTTTGGAATATAACGCTGAAAGCCCGGCGGGAATTGCCGATCAAATGCAGTTAGAAAAATCGGTTGAGCTCGCTCCGCCGGTGCAAAAGTTTTTAGTAGAAAATAAACATTGGAAACCAAAACCTCATGTGCAGATGCTTGCGGCACTTTTGCAGGCATATCGGGAATTTGGCGGTCAGAAAGCAAACCCGGGAATTGCAATTGTTGATTGGAAAGATGTTTCGACGGTTTCTGAATTTTACGTTTTACAAGAGTATTTTGAATCACAAGGCTATCCAACCGTAGTTGCCGATCCACGGGAATTGGATTATGACGGGCAAAAATTACGAACCGGAGATTTTGAAATTGATATTTTTTACAAACGAATTATAATCCACGAATTTCTGGAAAATTTTGATGAAACCCATCCTTTAACCCGTGCTTATACAGACGGAAAAGTTTGTATGGCAAATTCATTTCGAAGTAAATTGGCACATAAAAAAGCAGGATTCTCTATTTTAAGTGATAACCAATATTCGTCATTATTTAATTCGGAAGAACTCAAAATGATTGATCGGCATATTCCCTGGACTAGAAATTTAAGCGATTGCCGAACTACTTTTGAGGAAAATGAAATTGATTTATTGGAATTATTACGACGCAATCGGGAACGATTTTTACTCAAGCCAAATGATGACTATGGCGGTAAAGGAATTAAGTTAGGTTGGGAGACAAACGAAAGTGAGTGGGAATCAGCACTTAATGATGCCTTGGGTCACTCATATATTGTTCAGGAACGTGTTTTGGTCGGTAAGACTACTATCCCAACATTGCTTGAAAAAATTACGATGCCGGAGTTACTAGTTGATTTTGATCCCTTTGTTTTTAATGGAAAAGTTGAAGGGGGATTGGTTCGTTTATCATCGCAATCGTTGGTTAATGTGACACAAGGTGGTGGGGAAACTGCTCTGGTAATAATCGAAGATTTTTAATAAAAAGGATTTTTTCGGTTAAAGCGAAGTGTTATCCTCATTTTGTCTTTAAATTACTAATTAATGCCGTCAAACTAAAACTGGCAAATATTCTGCTAAATATTTATTTCTTTTGTAATAAATTCTCAAAATCAAATCATTGGGCATCCAATTTTTACTACTTCAGATCTTGAAGTCTGTCCCAAAGTATTTTCAAAAAGCCAAATTTTTTAAACAATTTCAAACTGTGCCACGAGAAAAATCTTATTTTTTTGGGATGTTTTTCCATTTTAAATTGTGGCACGGCTTTCTCTATGGCATTTGAGGTAATTATGATTAAGTCAAATACTTTTTTTTGTGGTATGATTCGCTTTGAGTTTAGAGTCCGATTTTTATTGTGGTTCAGGAGAAAAAAACTCTAAAGATCACAAATTTGCATTTTCTTTGTCTATGGCTGACCAAAATAACCAAAATTTAATAGTTCCGATTACCGAAGCCTTAAATTTTGAGAAATTTAATCTCAAAATTGTCACGCCGTTCTTTGAACGCTCGGTTTCAGAGGAAACCCGCCGGGCTTATCGCAGAGTTGCGAAAGAATTCTTTACTTACTTTCATTTCAAAAATCCGGTAGAAATTAATCATGGCGATATTCAACGCTGGCGTGATCATTTGATTGCTTTG
>DAORIL010000256.1:0-8641 GCA_035438525.1 Pyrinomonadaceae bacterium | reverse complement strand
GACCAGGAAACGATTACCGAATTAAATTCGGCGCTGGCTGATTTTCAGCAAGCCGTTAAAATTGATCCCAAATCTGCCGACGCCTACAATGGGAGAGCCAGTTGTTATGACCAGCTGGGCAAAAAAGATTTAGCTTTAGCCGATTACAGCAAAGCTATCGAGCTCAATCCAGAACTCGCTACTGCGTATATGGGCAGAATGGCGATTTATTGCGAAATGGGAAAAAAGGATCTCTCGATTTTTGATGAACAGAAAATTAAATCGTTAGGATTTGCCGCAATAAATGTTTGTAATTTGGGTAAATAAGTTGTTGGGAAAAAAACAATAAATAAGGAGTTATTAAATGAAATATTCACTTTTGATTTTTAGTTGGCTGATTTTATTGGCATTGCAGACATTTGCCCAACATTGCCCATTTGACGGAGGAAATATGGTTGCGGTTTATGTAACGGATAAAAACGCAAAACCACTTACTGATGCACCAAATGATCTAAAATTGGTCGAAGTTGATAATCCGGTCGCCAATTCCTGTTCCTATGCCGAAGGGCTTTTGACCAAGCCGTTTCTTACAACCAAACAGGCTTTGCAAAAGAATTATGAGAGATATTGGGAAAGCTGGATTGAACCTGAATATAAGGATTGGACACTTTTAGGAAATGGTTATTACGCCATTATTCTAAATCAGGCAGAAGAAAATTGTATGATCAAAAAGGATGGTGATTTTATTTATAGAAAAAGACAATATGAGATTCAATATCAAAATAACGGAACGATTCAAAAACTAAAAGTGCCCGAAGATAAAATTTATTCCTTATGCACAGAAGCAAAATGGACGAGAATCGTTCCTCTTGAAATAAAAATTACATCAAACTAAAAGTCAAAGAGGAAATTTTTTGAATATTAGGTTAAAATGTTGCGTAAATTGGCTTATTGTTTTGAAAAAGCTAAATAAAAACACCATTATGAAGCATTTAACCACCACAGAAATTGAAGCCGGATTGGATGAAATCCGCCAATCACCTAAGGATAATGGAGTTCTGGAATTAATCGTGCGCCGTCCAAATCCTGATGAGCGGGAAGTTTTGGAAACAGGAGAACTCAACGAATCCGAAGGTTTAGCTGGAGATTGTTGGAAAAGCTACGGAAAAGTTTATCTTGATGCACAAATTGCGATTATGAATTCGAGGTGCGTTGCCTTGCTCGCGCAGGACAATAATCGTTGGCAATTAGCAGGCGACCAACTTTTTGTTGATCTTGATTTATCCGACGAAAATCTTCCGCACGGAACAAAACTGCAAATTGGTTCGGCAATTCTCGAAACAACTGCTCAACCTCATAACGGATGCAAAAAATTTGTCGAAAGATTCGGGTTAGAAGCAATGAAGTTTGTGAATTCGCCGGTCGGAAAACAGCTTCATCTGCGAGGCATTTATGCCAAAGTCATTCAATCAGGAACAATTCAAAAGGGAGATTTGATTAATAAAATCTCAGAATAATTTCTAGCTTAGATCAACTTTGCGTCATTGCCCCTTTACGTTAAAATTTCAATATGAATCTCTTTGACCTAGCCGATAATAACATCAAAACTGAAATGGAAACCTTAAGAGCGGAAATCAATCGCCATAATGAGCTTTATTATCAAAATTCTGCACCCGAAATTTCGGATTTTGAATTTGATAAACTGCTCGAAAAGTTAAAACAATTTGAATTGGAGCATCCCGAACTCATTTCGCCTGATTCGCCAACGCAAAGAGTAGGTGGAAAAGCCGAAGGTTTTGTAAGTTTTAAACATACAGTTCCTTTAATGTCGCTCGATAATTCATACAGTATGGATGATTTACGCGATTTTAATGAGCGTTGTTTAAAGTTGGCTGACGGCAGGCTTTTAGAATATGTTGCTGAATTAAAAATTGATGGTTTGAGCGTTTCTTTGCATTACGAAAAAGGTATTTTGCAAGTTGGCGCAACCCGTGGAGATGGAGTTACAGGCGATGATGTGACGAATAATGTCCGCACTATTAAAACGATTCCGCTCAAACTGAAAGGTGAATGTCCCGACAAAATTGAGATTCGCGGAGAAGTTTTTATGGCGCGTTCGGTTTTTGAAAAAATCAATGCCGAATTAGAAATGCAAGGCGAAAAACTTTACGCAAATCCGCGAAATTTTGCTTCGGGAACTCTGCGCCAGCTTGATTCACAAATCGTTGCGAGTCGTAGGCTTGATATGTTTCCCTATGACGTTTGGCAGGGAAATCAGAAACCGTTTTCAACCCACGAAGAGAATTTTAAATGGTTGGAAAAAGCAGGATTTAACGTCAATCCGAATCGCAAAGTTTGCAAAAATTTTGATGAATTGATCGAATTTGTTAACGAAATTGAAACTAAAAGAGATTCGCTTGATTATGAAATTGACGGCATTGTAGTTAAAGTAAATTCGACCGCATTGCAGGAAGAATTCGGCTCAACCTCCAAGGCTCCGCGTTGGGCAATTGCCTATAAATATGCCGCGAAACAAACAACAACCAGACTTAACGGCATTACAATTCAAGTCGGGCGCACCGGTGCCTTAACCCCCGTTGCCGAACTCGAGCCTGTTTTATTGGCGGGAACCATTGTTTCGCGGGCGTCCCTGCATAATGAAGATGAAATTAAACGGCTTGGATTAAAGATCGGCGATTATGTTGCAATTGAAAAGTCCGGGGAAATTATTCCTCAAGTCTTGCAAGTTGTTGAATCTAAACGGACGGGAGCTGAAATTGATTACGAATTTCCCAAAACTTGTCCCGTTTGTGATTGGACGGTTTTCCGTCCCGCCGGAGAGGCAGTAACCCGCTGCACAAATCCTGATTGTCCAGCCAAAATTAAAGCCAGAATATCGTATTTCGCTGCCCGCAAAGCAATGGACATCGAGGGTTTAGGAGATGTGCTGATCGAAACTTTAGTGGATAAAGGTTTGGTCAAAGATGTTGCTGATTTGTATACTCTCAATATGGAAACCCTTGCAAATTTTGAGCGAATGGGTGAAAAAAGTGCGACCAAAGTGATTGAACAAATTGAAAATTCAAAGAATCGTGGTTTACAAAGATTGCTTTTCGGTTTAGATATTCGTCACGTTGGGGATGGCTATGCCAAACGGATCGCGCGGCAATTTCACACTATCGAGAATCTGGCTAATGCGACCGTGGAACAACTTGACGATATTCCTGACATTGGTTTATCGGTAGCCGAAAGCGTTTATCAATGGTTTCGGGATGAAAAAAATATTGAGTTGATTGAAAGATTGCGAAATTACGGTGTTAAACTCGACATCGAAGAATCTTCAACCGCTATTTTGGACGAAAATTTTGTCAATAAAACTTTTGTTCTAACCGGCAAACTCGAAAACTTTACCCGTGACGAAGCCGCCAAAATTATCGAAGACCGCGGCGGAAAAGTTTCAAGTTCGGTAAGCAAAAACACCAATTTCGTCGTGGCCGGAAGTGATGCAGGTTCAAAATTAACCAAAGCCGAAAGTTTGGGCGTGAAAGTTCTGAGTGAAGAAGATTTTAGAGAAATGTTAAGTTGAAAATTACAATTTAATCAAATCTTCTTCCTCAATTTCGATGCCGGAAATTTTTTGCTCAATGAATTTTTTATGTGCTTCGGCACTTTGAATAAGAATTTGCTCAATTTCTTTGGGATGTAATTCTTCCGAGTATTTTTTTACAAAATCTGAGTGAATATTTTCGGCATCCCGTTCAGTTATTTTGTATTCAAGCTCGTCAAAATGAATAACGATCTGGTTGCTGTATTTAACATCACCAAAACCATCCCGGTTCAGATTGCTGTAATTATAATCCAAAATAATTGCGGGATTTAATTCAATCGGTTCATTGAGCAATAATTCCCGCAAATGCGTAATCGTTTTTGCAGAACGCGATTTTTTTGCACCAGAGCCGTTTATTCCGGTGTTTGAAAGACTGGTAATCGTCGTGGTTAATTTTTTATCAATATAAAATCGGTCAAATTTGCCGTAGTTTTCCAACAATTTACTCAGCAATGGCAGAATTGATTTGTCGAAAATATCAAGTAAAACAACTTTCTCCCGTTTGACGATTTTACTACTCAATTTTCGAAGCCGTTTTTCCAAAGCAATCAAATCTTTTTCCAAAGTATCAACTTCTTCGATACTTTCGCCTTTGGCGCCTTTGATAAAAAGTTCAAGCGAGGTGGCAACATTTTTAGCGATAAATTCGATAAAAGGCTCGATTTCTCCGGTATCAGCTTTTTGGAGAGCAAAATCGTAAAGATATTTATCGCTTTGTTTTATGACCATTGGTGGAAAACCAAAGTGCATTAAAATTAAATTGGTCAGGAATTTAGCGATTCTTCCATTGGCATCGTCAAAAGGTTGGATCTTGACCAGACGATAATGAAATTCAGCAGCTAAAATTACCGGATTCACCTCTTTTTCAGTGCTTTTGATGGAATACCATTCGACTAACTGCTTCATTTTTTCAGGAGTTTCTTCGGCCGTAGCAAAATCTAAAATTTGTCCGCTTCTGCCGTAAATGTCGTTCGGCGTTTGTTTATATTTACCGATTTCCACCATTTTGATATGCGGTTTTCCTTCTTTGGTAACCGATTCGATCTCATATGGTTCGAGCAATATTGATTCGTGAATTTGCTTGATAAAGTCTTCTGTAAAAGTAAAACCTAAACTGGCAACCTCAAACACCCAGGAAATTGTATCATTATGGATTTTCATCTCGATATATTCCTTGAGCGGTTTGCTGCCTTTGGTAACACCGTGCAAGATCAATGCTTTAGTTTCCTCTAAATTCAGAGAATTTCTTTTGCCTGCCACGGCATTGTAATTCCAGTCCAAACGGATTTTTTGCAAAACACGTTGTTCAATATCACTTTTGAGCGGACGCAGAGAATCCAATTCCGCCTTTAAAATCTCGACTTTATTTAATGTATTTAGACTCGACATTATTTAGTAAATCTAACAGGAGAAGACTGTTTAAGTTTGAAATTCGGGGGAAATGTAAAACAAAGCGTAATGTTTCTGCAATAGTTTTATACAAAACACAATTTCGGTCAACTAATATTTGTAAATTTCCGAAAGTTACACGCTGAAAATCCAATAGTTATTTAGAATAAAGATGTGGAACCCAAGGACTCAAAGGTTTTTTTCAGAAAATTTTCAGAATTTTTTCAATAAAAACTAAAGATTGTTTGGATTATTTGAAAATATACTACTTACGTCTTAAAACAGATTTAAAGTGGTGGAATGAAAATGAACGAATTAACGCGGACAGAAAAATGGTTAGAAAAAGCGTTTGAACTGGCTTATTTTATTCATGGGGATGTGGAAACAGCAAAACACATTGCCTTTAACGCGATGAATAAATTGGAAGTTGCCAGCAACGCCCAATACAAACGATTTTACTATTCCCCGGAGGCGCGAAATTCCCGCAGTAAAGTTTCGATGAATGATTTACAGCTTTTGCAACGGCTTGTTTATGTGGAATCTGAAAGTTTCGAAAAAGAAAAAGAATTCACCGAAACTGTGACCGAAAAAGATTTGCTGATTTATTTTATCAAACATTTGATTCGGATCACTCTCAAAAGGAATTCCTTTTATGTGACCTTGGGGATGAGCCGAATTTTGCATAATTATGCCACCACCCAAGCGATGGAAATTTATAATGTTGTCGTCCAAGACCCGGAAAAAGTTCACGATGATTATTATTACCGTTCACGCAAAGGAATTTTGATGAAGGAGTTGAAGAACCGTTTTGGCGAAAAACTCGAAATAACCAACGCCAATCGCGGTGAACAGCGTTTTCAAGCCTGTGGTTATTCCGAAGTTGAAGCCGAATTGGTCAACAAATGTTTAAAGAGTTTCACTCCCTGGAACACTGCTTGTGAATTACCTGAAAAATTCAATCCCCATTTTGAGACCATAAAATCGTTATGCTTTACGGGAAACAATGCCGACGACGAACACCGGATTGAATTAAACCGGATGCACGTTCTTCTAAACCCCGAAACGTTTCAAAAAGTAGTAAATTCGTTAAGCTTTCCCCTCCCACAAGAGAAATTGGAGCTGCCGAAATTTAATATGAAAAGGAATAAACAAAATTCTGACCAAAATGATGACCGCCAAGACCCGCCGTCATTAGAAGATGCTGACCTCAAAGAATTGAAAGCGATGCTTGAACAGGAATCGGCGCGGCGAAAATCAGCTTCGTCAGGTTTTTTGCGGGTGGTGGTTGATGGCGAGGAAAAAGTCGTTTTTGATTCAGCACAACAAAAATTTGAGCGGTTTGAAATTGACCGCGAGTTTTCAGAATTAGTCGAAGTTTATTCGGTTGAAAATGGTCGGGATGTGCTTTTAGCCACCTATTTGATGGGCGGAGATGATGATTTTGCTCCAAATTCGGTTTTGTTGGAAAAAGGGCAAAAGATTTCATTCAGTTTTGATAAAGAAATTTGTTCGGTCAGTTATGAGGAAACGAATTGGCAACGAAAATTAAAAAATTATTGGCACAAATCAGTTTTGGGAAATTTCAATCCAACTAAAATTTTACGCCCCGTAATGGTAGCATTTGGATTACTTTTAGCATGTTTGGCAGGCATTAGTTTATTTCAAAATCCAACATCAGAAACATTTCAAGTTGCTCAAAATGGTGAAAATCCTAATTTTGAAGTTCCTCAATTCAGACAGATCAAAACTGAAAATCCAAATGTATCAGTTACTAACCATAATCAAGCTCCCAAATTAACAACCAATAGAATAAATAAAATAGAGATTGCCACAAAACCTTTGCCTTCTAAACTAAATAAACAAAAAACGATTGAAATAAAAAATGCTCCTGATTCAACCGAAATAGCTGAAAATATTGAAGTTAAAAAATTCCCAATAGTTGAGCGCAGAGAAGATACTGAAAACGAAGCTACCCGCAGTGTTACCGAAGTCGGAAAGCCTTTGAAAAATGTCAAATTTATTTTTGTCGAAGTTACGGGAGATGACAAATACGGGCGACAGCTTGGTGAACAATTAATGGATAAAATTAATGCCAACAAAAGATTTTTAGCGGTCAATAATCGTGATAAAGCAGACGGATTATTAAAAGTTTCGGTGCGCCGCGAAAGTGATAACGGAAAGGACGAAAACACCATTGTTAGTGCAGTTGTGCGATTGGTCAATTCGGATGGGTTCGTTATTTTTCCAAATAAGAAAAAAGTGTCGGCTTGGCGTTATGTTGGAAATGCCACAAAAATTCCGACCCAAGTCGTCAAAGATTTAACTAAACAATAAATCCAAAATAACCAAAGTTAACAACTGATTAAAATGGATATTTTCTAGTAACCGAATCTGAGGCTATTGGTCTATTTAAAAAATGGAGGTGGTCATAATGTTGAAAAAATTAACGATAATCTTTTTAGTTTTACGAATTTACGTGTTGGCACAAGAATCAACCGAAATCAATTCCGGACAAAAACTTGAACGAGAAATTACCACTTCTGAAAAACATACTTACAAATTTACTGTTCCCGCTAATCAATTTGTAAATATTGCAGTTGAACAAAAGGGAATTGACATCCTTTTGAAATTAATTTCGCCCGAAGGCACAACTATTGCCGAATATGATTCCCCGACCGGACGCACCGGAACCGAAGAAACTAAAGCAGTTTTAGAAAAAGAAGGCGTTTATTTTTTAGAAATCAGTGTGGTTGAACGAACCAAAGTAACCGGCAAATACGAACTTAGTTTTGCTGAAAAACGCGAAGCTACAACTCAGGATTTAACCCGATTTCGCGCCATCATCGCCTATCAAGCCGGGATGAATTTACGTGGCCAGCGCACCATTCCCGCATTAAAACAAGCTGTTCTCAAATTTGAAGAGGCTGCCGGATTAATGGGCGAACTTGGCGATAAAAAAGAGCAGGGAATTGCGACCGCCGAAAAAGGACTTTCACAACAATTAATGGGTGAATACGACAATGCAATTGCCAGCTATAAAGCCGCAATTCCTTTATACGATCAGGTCAAGGACTATAAAAATAAAGGCACGGCGCTCAATAATATTGCCTTTATTAAATCTCGTTTGGCTGAATATCAGGAAGCACTTTTTTATCTGCATCAGTCTTTAGAAACTTCTCGATTGTCTGAAAATCAAACCGCTCCGGTTCTGCCATTGATAAATTTAGCGAATGTTTATAAAGCGGTCGGAGATTTGAGGAGGTCAATCGAATATTACAATGAAGCCTTGGTTTTGGCTAAAAAATTCCAAATGAAAAGTTCGGAGACGGCAATTTTGATGAATCTCGGTTTAATTTATTCCGATATCGGCGAGCATCAAAAAGGTTTGGATATGCACCTCGAAATTCTTCCGTATTATAAATCTGTCCGGGATAACGGGGGAGAATTGAACACAATTGGATATATTGCCGATGAATATTTTTATTTGGGAAATTATAATGAATCCCTCAACTATTTTAATCAGCAATTAAAACTGGGCGAAACGGCAAACAGCCGAAATACTTTAACTTATGCGTATTTTGGTTTGGGAAAAAATTATACGAAATTAGGAGATTCCGCTAAGGCGTTAGAAACACTCGAAAAATCACTGAGTTATGTAGCTGAGGA
>DAORIL010000255.1:0-8649 GCA_035438525.1 Pyrinomonadaceae bacterium | reverse complement strand
CATTCCTGTTGATCGTGTTTGTGTTTCAGACCGACCGGTTCACCACAGTTTGAGCAAAGTTTCGGACGCACCGCGTTAAAAACTCCGCAGTTGTTACAAAGAACTTCAGCCGGATTGAACGGATCAACCTTAATTTTGGCGCCACAATCTTTACAGTTTGCCCGCAAATGTTCGAGACCTTCTAAAAGCCCGCATTTGCATTGCCAGTTACCGATCTGATACTCGACAAATTCGAGCATAGCGGTTCCGCGAAAATCTGAAACTGGAAAGATTGAACCGAAAACTGACTGCAAACCAATAGTGTCCCGCTCTTCGGGCAACAAATCCATTTGCAAGAAACGATTGTAAGATTCGCGCTGAACTTCGATTAAATTCGGAATTCGGGCAGCGGTTTTAATTTTAGAAAAATCTACGCGCACTGGAGCTTGGCTGGTTCTACGTCCAAGTCCGTTAGTTTTAATTTGAAGCGGATTAGCAATCATAATCTTTTTTTCAAAATGACAGCCTTGAAGAAAATTTTTGTTGATTTATCTTGCTTTTGCTGATAGGATGCGTTTAGTAAGGCTTCCTAAACACAATTTATCAATAAAAGACGGCAAATGCGGTCAGGGTAAAGTTTGCCCCGACCGCTTCTTAAGCAGTTATGCTTCGATGATGTTTTTTTGAGAGTGTCAAAAAGGACACTGACTCTCCAATTAGTCTAAACGAGAAAAATATCTCTTCTAAGCCCAAGGAATTCAAGCATTTAGCCGAACCCCACAATTGTCATGAGACGGCAAGCCTAGTTAAATAAACTTACGCTTGCCATCCAGTGTAACAACAAAACTACTTAATTTCAACCTCAGCACCTTGTTCAACCAATTTGGCTTTGAGTGCTTCAGCTTCATCGGCAGTAACGCCTTCTTTAACTGCTTTCGGAGCAGAATCAACCAGGTCTTTAGCTTCTTTCAAGCCCAAACCGGTGATTTCTTTAACGACTTTGATAACATTGATTTTACCTTGTCCGGGTGCGGTTAAGATAACATCAAATGAATCTTTTTCAACTTCAGCTGCCGGAGTATCACCGCCAGCAGTTGGTGCAACCATCATCATTCCACCACCGGAAGCGGCTGAAACACCGAAAACTTCTTCTAATTCTTTAACCAATTCTGATGCTTCCAACAACGAAACACCTTTCAAATATTCAACAACGTCTGCTTTTGTAATAGCCATGATTTTTTAATTTTCCTCCACTTAGGGTTCTGTATTTTTGTTTTTAGTTGCGCCGATTAGAACCCACGGGACGTTTTTTGTCGGTTTGCATCTCCTTCAAAAGAACGTCTGAGCCGTCGAAAGTGACCTGACATATCACTTCGTCTCCTTCTACCTTGGTTACGGCTTTTCGATTTTTGATTTGGGGTTGCAGATTTATCCTTAACCCCAAATTTCAAACTGTTATTCAGCTTTTTTCTCGCCAATTTGTTTGATAACAACAGCCAGATCACGCGGAACAGCATTGATAACTGTTGCAATGCGTTGAGCACCTGAATTGATAACAAACATAAGTTTTGAAATAAGCTCTTCTTTTGACGGTAAATTGGCGATTGTTTCAACCTGCTTCACGTCATAAACTTTGCCTTCGACCACGCCTGCTTTGAATGTATAAAAATCCGCATTTTCTTTGACAAATTTGGTTACGGTTTTTGATAAAACAACCGCATCTTTATCAGTCCAGGCAATGGCAGTGACACCTTTGAAATGCTCCGAGGCATCTTCAAACTGTGTTCCCTTAACGGCAATCCGTGCCAAAGTATTTTTGACAACTTGATAATTTGCACCTACTTCGCGCAGTTTGTTGCGAAATTCCTGGTCTTTGGTAACTTTTAGTTTATTGAAACTAACAACCATCGCCGAATTTGCATTGGCTAACTGCTCGGTGAGCGCGTTTAAATCATTCTGTTTTGTTTCTCTGCTTTTCATTTCTCTATTGCGCTCCTCACTAAACTAAACTTAATTCATCGAGCAAAACGCCCGGACTCATAGTTGCCGCCAAATTAACTTTTTTGACGTAACGACCTTTTGAAGTTGATGGTTTGGCTTTTAGAACCGCATCAATCAAGGTTTTAGCATTTTCTTTTAATTTTTGAGTATCAAAAGAAACTTTGCCCACAGGCGAATGGATAACTCCGGTTTTATCAACCCGATACTCAACTTTACCTGCCTTGGTTTCTTGAATTGCGGTTTTGACATCCATGGTGACAGTGCCGGTCTTAGGATTCGGCATTAAACCACGAGGTCCTAAAATTTTACCAAGCGCACCGATTTTGCCCATCATATCAGGTGTGGCAATCAAAGCATCAAAATCGAGCCATCCGCCTTTGATTTTGTCAACGATGTCATCTGCACCTGAAAAATCTGCTCCGGCTTCTTCAGCTTCTTTGATTTTGTCGCCTTGAGCAACTACCACCACTACTTTGGCTTTTCCGCCTAAACCGTTCGGTAAAACTACTGTTCCACGAACCATTTGGTCGGCTTTGCGGGGGTCAACCCCTAACCACATTGTTAATTCAACCGTTTCGTCAAATTTGGCAGAAGCAATGTTTTTAACAGTTGTAATGCCTTCTTCGAGCGAATGTTTTTTGTTTGGCTCAAATTTTTCGAGAGCCGCACGGTATTTTTTACCTTTTTTAGCCATTTATTAATTTAGGTTCCAACGAAGCAACTTTTGATTTTGCCAATGGCAAGTTACTTCTCCCTTTTTTCAAATAATTACGAAATATCAGAGAGGTTTTATTCATCCCTCATCCTTTATCCCTTATCCTTCAATCGTCAGCCCCATGCTTTTCGCAGTGCCTGAAATTGTTTTGATGGCTGATTCTAAATTTGTAGTATTCAAATCTGTCATTTTCTTTTTAGCAATTTCTTCGATTTGGGCTGCTGAAATTTTTCCAACCTTAGTTTTATTTGGTGTTGCCGAACCTTTTGGCAAACCAATCGCTTTCCGAATCAAATCGGCAGCTGGCGGAGTTTTTGTTTCAAAGGTGAATGAACGATCAGCAAAGACCGTAATAACTACCGGAATTTTCATATCCGGATCGTCATTTTGGGTTCTTGCATTAAATGCTTTACAAAACTCCATGATATTTACACCGTGTTGTCCAAGTGCCGGACCGATGGGTGGTGCAGGGTTTGCTTTACCTGCCGGAATTTGTAATTTGATATAACCTGTAATCTTTTTAGCCATAATTTCGATTTACGATTTTGAGTTGTGCAATTTTTCACTAACCCAAAAATGTCCTCTTAATTTTTTCAATATCTATCTATGATTTGCGAATTTTCAATCAAAAATCTAAAATCGCAAACTAAATACTTATTTATTCTTCTTCTGCAAATGTAACTTTTTCGACATCGAGGAAATTGAGTTCGACCGGGGTTGCACGTCCGAAAATTGTGACTGTGACTTTTAAAGTTGTCTTTTCTTCATTAATTTCTTCAACCTTTCCGGTAAAACTGGCAAACGGTCCTGATTTGATCCGAACAACCTCTTCAACATGATACGAGAATTTCGGTTTCGGTTTTTCCGCCGCAATTTCAACGTTATGAACGATTTGGTCAACTTCCTGTTGAGTTAACGGGGTGGGATTTTTTCCACCCAAGAATCCCGTTACTTTCGGAGTTGATTTAATTGCGTGAAAAACATTATCAGGAATTCGTCCGCGCTCGTCGCATTCGATTTCAACCAAAACATAGCCCGGATAAAACATCCGGGATGATTCGATTCGTTTATTTCCCCGCATTTCAACTACCGTTTCTTTCGGCAACAAAACAGAGGTAATTAGTTCACCGAGCTCTAGATCACGGATTCGTGCTCGCAAACTTTCGACTACTTTATTTTCGTGTCCCGAATATGTATGGATGAAATACCACTGTTTCATTTTGTTTAGAGTCCCACAAGTTTATCAATCAACCAGCTAAGCCCGTCTATAATATACGTCCAAGCCCGGTCAACCAAAAACAGAAATATTGCAAAGAAAATGACGTTCAGAACTACTATAAGAGTTGTTCCGCGCACATCTTCTGTTGATGGAAACGAAACTTTATTGAGTTCTTCACGAGTTTGTTTAATAAACTCTCCGGCACCTACCTTTTCGCTTCCCTCTTTTTTAAGGGTGTCAACTGCTTCTGACACAACTTTATCTCCTCAAGTTTGGAATGGCAGGGGTATCAGGACTCGAACCCGAACCTAAGGTTTTGGAGACCTCCATGCTAACCATTGACACCATACCCCTAAGACTATTTTCGATTTTTGATTACCGATTTTTGATTGAATATTGAAGTTAACCTTGAAAATTCAATCGCCGATCTAAAACCAAAAATCGAAAATGTTGTTATTTGTTTTCTTTATGCACTTGATGCTTTCGGCAACGGCTACAATATTTTTTGAATTCCAACCTTCCGGGTGTATTCTTTTTATTTTTAGTTGTAACGTAATTGCGTTCTTTGCACTCGGTGCATTGTAAAATAATGTTATCGCGTGGCATTTTTATACCTCATTTCAAATTTCAGATTCTAAATTACATTCGGGATCTGAAATTTGAAGTTATCAAACTATTCAATAATATCGGAGACAGTTCCGGCTCCAACTGTTCTGCCACCCTCTCGAATAGCAAATCTTAACCCTTTTTCCATCGCAATCGAATTGATCAATTCAATATCCATCGCAATATTGTCTCCCGGCATCACCATTTCCACTCCTTGTGGTAAATTGGCAACCCCTGTCACATCTGTCGTTCTAAAATAAAATTGCGGTCTGTATCCCGTAAAAAATGGAGTATGTCTTCCTCCTTCTTCCTTGGTCAAAACATACGCCTCAGCTTTGAATTTCTTATGCGGAGTGATCGTTCCCGGTTTCGCAATGACTTGTCCTCTTTCAATCGCTTTGCGGTCAATTCCCCGCAGCAATAATCCGACGTTGTCCCCTGCTCGTCCTTCGTCCAACAACTTCTTGAACATTTCTACGCCCGTGCAAACTGAATTCTGTGTATCTTTGATCCCGACGATCTCCACCGGTTCGTTGACTTTGATAACTCCTCTTTCGATTCTTCCCGTCGCTACGGTTCCGCGTCCTTGAATCGTGAAAATATCTTCCACCGGCATCAAGAATGGCAGATCGGTTTGACGTGCCGGAGTCGGTATAAAATTATCCACCGCTTCCATCAACGCATCGATCGTCGCTTCCCATTTCGGTTCTCCGTTCAATCCGCCTAAAGCACTTCCCTGGATCACCGGAATATCATCTCCCGGAAATTCATAGCTTGAAAGCAATTCTCTGATCTCGAGTTCGACCAATTCGAGCAATTCGGCATCATCCACCATGTCCACTTTATTCATGAACACTACGATCGATGGCACACCGACCTGACGGGCTAACAGAATGTGTTCGCGTGTTTGCGGCATTGGTCCGTCGGTGGCAGCTACGACTAAGATCGCTCCGTCCATTTGCGCTGCTCCCGTGATCATATTCTTAACATAGTCAGCGTGTCCCGGACAGTCAACGTGAGCATAGTGCCGATTCGGGGTTTCATACTCAACGTGCGCAGTCGCGATCGTGATCCCACGAGCCTTTTCCTCTGGCGCATTGTCAATCGAATCAAATGACCGAAAGACCATCTTCGGATTATGTTTGCTCATCACTTTGGTAATCGCTGCCGTCAACGTTGTTTTCCCGTGATCAACGTGTCCAATCGTTCCGATATTGACGTGCGGTTTGCTTCTATCAAATTTTTCTTTCGACATTTTTTTTAAGTAACCTCGTAAAAATTATTATTTGCAAAAATTATGTTTAATAAGCCCAAGACGGGATTTGAACCCGTGACCTCTTCCTTACCAAGGAAGCGCTCTACCCCTGAGCTACTCGGGCATTTTATTTTTCAAAAATGCAATGGAGCGGGAGACGAGACTCGAACTCGCGACATTCAGCTTGGAAGGCTGACGCTCTACCAACTGAGCTACTCCCGCTTTTTTGATTTAGGATTTTAAATTATAACATCTAAAATCCTAAAATCGAATATGGTGCATGGGGTAGGATTTGAACCTACGTAGGAAATTAATCCGTCGGGTTTACAGCCCGATGCCATTGACCGCTCGACCACCCATGCGTTTTATTTGTCGAGTGTTTGCTTAGCCGACTTTTCGAGTCGGTAGCAAAACATTGATGATACCCAAACCCTCTTTCTTTTGCAAGTTGAGACGAGCAGTTTTTTATAAAAATTTATCGGGTGTGATCGGGAGATTTCGGAAGCGTTTTCCGGTAGCATGATAAACAGCATTAGCGATTGCTGCCGGAACCCCAACCATTCCAAGTTCTCCTAACCCTTTAACTCCTAATGGATTAACTATTTTATCCACCTCTTCGACAAATCCGGTATCAATGTCTAAAACATCCGCATTGGATGGAACATAATATCCGGCAAAATTTGGATTCATAATCCGGCCATAGCGATGGTCAATTTGAGTTTCTTCGGTCAAAGCCATCCCAATCCCCCAGACAACTCCGCCCATTTCCTGTGAATGTGCGCCTTTTGGATTGATGATTTTTCCGGCAGCGGTCAATTCGACAACCCTTGTAACTCTAACAATTCCAAGTTCTTCATCAACTTTTACTTCAACAAATTGAGCTCCATGCGAAGCAATTGCGTATTTACTTCGTTCACCATTATTTGGAGTGGCGGAATAAGTTTCGCCAAATTCTTTAAGATTATTTTTTTGCAAAATCTCAACAAACGAAATGGCTTTACCGTCTTTGGCGACAAATTTTCCGTTTTCAACTTTGACATCCTCAAATTTGTAATCACCAAATTTTGCTAAGTCGAATAGTTTTTTGAGAACTACTTGCGAACCTTCCTGAACAGCCGTTCCAACACTGGCAGTAGTAATCGAGCCACCTTGCGATGGAGCAGACGGTAAAGTGCTGTCACCTAAAACGGCTTTAATTTTTTCAATTGGTAAGCCCAAATTTTTAGATGCAATAATAGAAAGCGTAGTGTAAGTTCCGGGTCCAATGTCAGTCACGCTGCTTTCGATCAAAGCTGTTCCGTCTGACTTTAGGGTAATTTTTGCCGAGGCAGGAGCCTGCCCTGCGCCCCAGGTTCCGGTTGCCATTCCGTAACCAATCAGCCAATTCCCTTCCTGCATTGAACGAGGCTCAGGTTTGCGCTTTTCCCAACCAAATTTCTTGGCAGCCTCAGAATAACATTTGCGTAATTCTTTACTTGAAAAAGGCTTGCCGCTTTCAGGATCGGTTTCGGCATAATTGATTAGACGCAATTCAAGCGGATCGATCTTTAATTTATAGGACAATTCATCCATGGCAGATTCGAGCGCAAACATTCCCGAAACAGTTCCCGGCGCACGCATATAAAGCGGTGTTTGCAAATCGGTGTGGGCTATTTTCCCTTCAGTTTTGACATTCGGACAGGAATACATCGTCCGCGAAATTCCCGTCATATTTTCGCTAAAATCTTCGTTTGACGAGGTGTTGTTCAAAGATTCGTGCAAAATTGCGGTTAGTTTACCGCTTTTATCTGCCGACATTTTGATTTTTTGAATCGAATATGGACGATAGCCGTGAGCCGTAAAAAGTTGTCGTCGCGAGTAAACGAGTTTGACCGGACGTTTTACTTCGCGGGCCGCGAGTGCAGTTAAAAAAACATTCGGAGATGGACGCAAAGAGGCTCCAAAAGTTCCGCCGACAAAAGGTGCCAGCACCGTTATATCCGTTTGCGGAATTCCGAAAATTCCGGCTAAATGTCCACGCACACCGTTTACACCTTGTGTTTTATCGTAAATCGTTAGTTTATTATTTTCCCAATTAGCAACAGAGGCGTGGAGTTCCATCGCGTTATGATGTTCGATCGGAATCGTATATTCAACCTCGATTTTAAATTCAGATTTTGCAAATGCTTCCTCGGGATTTCCGCGATTTGGTCTTGGTCTTCCCGGCATATATGCTTTGT
The DNA here is from genome assembly GCA_035438525.1 of Pyrinomonadaceae bacterium. Lineage (GTDB taxonomy): Bacteria > Acidobacteriota > Blastocatellia > Pyrinomonadales > Pyrinomonadaceae > JAIBCC01. Next base: position 655 of record DAORIL010000255.1, on the reverse strand, counting down.
CTATAACTTTTCGTAAATCAGTTTCGGATGGTTCTTTATCATAAACAACTTTAACCAACGAAGCCGCGTAACGAGCCCGTTCAAAAGTTTCCGCTACGACCACACCAATCGCTTGCCCGCTAAACAAAATATCGGCATTATGCAACGGGCGATGCGTTTTGTCGGTTTCGGCTTTGGCAAATTTCGGCGTGTTGAGATGTGTCAAAACTTTAATGACACCTGTTTGCTTTTCAGCTTCGGCGGTATTTATTTCACGAATTTTACCTTTGGCAATTGTGCTGTGAACCAAATAGCCGTAAGCCATATTCGGAAATCGCCATTCAGCGATATATTTCGCTTTGCCGGTTGCTTTTAGAATTCCGTCAACCCGATTCGGTCCATCTTTTATATCGTCGTCTGCCATAATTTTAATCAACTAAATATTCAATATTTTGTTCAACCAGGCTGTTTGCCTTTATTTCAACTTCGTCAGTTTTATTATCAGGAATAAGAAATCGATAACCTTTTACCTGTTGAGGAATTATTTTATATTTTCCAACGGGCAAATCATAAATTTCGTAAGCTCCGTCCTTATTTGTTTTAAGAGTTATGTCAACACCTTTTCCGATAACTCTCAATTTTCTTCCTGAAATTGGTTCATAATTAAATTCTCTCC
>DAORIL010000254.1:0-8661 GCA_035438525.1 Pyrinomonadaceae bacterium | reverse complement strand
ATAAAATTTCGCTCGATGCTAAAGATATGATCTTAACCGTTGAAGAAGGAACAGCAAAAACAATCTCCGGCAAAGCATCAAATTGTATCGGATTTGGATTACTTTTGACCGGAATTGCTCTGTTTGGCGGCTGGTGGAGCAGAAAGTCATTCAAAAAATTCTAGTGTGTTCAGTGGTTAGTAATCATTGTGCAGAAAAGAAAGCTGACCACTAACTTTTTATATTTGACTAAGCACTAAATATTTTTCCTAAACAAATAGGAAAATCTAATAAAAAATCTGCGTCCATCACGGCGAAAGCCTTCGTCAAATCGGTTACGGTAGTCGTTATAGGCACGATAATTTGAATTATCGTTGTAGCCGACATAAAATGCCGTTCCCGGATTCGGACTCCAACCAAAAAGCAGTTGTGAATTGATTGTCCCATCAACGGTTTCGTAATCCATCCGCACCCGCGCAAAAGTAAACCGGGTGAATTGATAAGTTGAACGCAGCGAATAAATATTTGAATCAAATGCGGTCAATTTATTATCATTTCTTCTCAACTTTTCGCGTTCATAACTAAGCTCCAGATTCCATGGGTCAGTCGGCTGCAAAAAAAGTCCAGCCGAATAACTAAGACTAAAGCCTTGCCCTGGGTCTAGTTTTGAACTACCCAAAAGTGCGGCGGGCGAAACTCTCGGATAACGTTCACTGGCTCCAAAATCTAAATCAAAGCCATTAGCTGTAAAACCGATTCCTGCCTCAAAACTGACTTTTTGGTTAAAAGTCTTTTCAATATCCGCGCCCGAAAAAAATTGTTTTGTCTGCCGAAAATCTGCACCGTAAAAGATCCCTTCTTGTTGAGAATTTCGTTTTGCACCAAATTCATCTTCGTAGATTTTTTCAAAAGTAAAACCACTTTCAGTGCTGATTCCTAATTCCTTTTGAAAATTCCATTGAGTTGTAAAGTTAATTCTCGCATCCTGCAATCTGCCGTTGCCGTCAACATCAAATCCGGTAAAAGTCCGCGTGGTGAGTCCAATCAAAGTCTTTTTGGTATTCGGCTCAGTGCCTAACCGCCAAGCAGCAAAAGCTCCGTGCGTGTTTGTCCTTCGGGTAAAGCCGACGTCTGCCCGATAATCTTTACTTCTACCGCTGAAACCAATCCGATAGCCCCGATTTTTGCCTGTGTAATCCCAGTTTGTCTGATATGCAATGCCGTTGCCTGCCCGATATTCCGTATTATCAATGTTCGGATTATAAAAATTCCGATGTGAATTTGTCCCGACAACTTGGAAATCGAAAACTGTCTGTGGATCAATTTGAAATTTTGCATCAACACCTAATAAATTATTGTGTTTCTGTGAGCCGAAATGATAAGTTGTCGCAATCAATCCAATATTCGACTGCACACCAAAATCACGTTTAAGCCTCATCACGCCGATATAGGCTTTGGTTTTGGTGTCAGGAAAACGGTCAATCGCCGAGAAAAGTCCGAAAGTATTACGTCCGGTTTTGCCGGTCAATTTTACCGCGGCGTCAGGATCAGCAATATTTCGAGTATTGACAACCTGCAAAGGTGTCCGGAAATAGTCAATTCCTTCGAGGAAAAAAGGTCGTTTTTCGGGAAAGAAAATCGGAAAGCGTTCATTTGCCCGCACGACTGGTGCATCGGCTTCCACTTCGGCAAAATCAGGATTTATCGCAGCATCCAAAGTTACATTCGGCGTGACCTGAAATTTAAGCGAGACTCCGATATCTTGTTTTATCGGATGATTCAGAATCCGTGAACCAAGCGGCTGCAGAGAATCTTCTATCCGTTCCCCTGATTCACTCAAGGTAATACTTGGCACAATTTCAAGACTTCGTTCAGTTTTAATATCGTTTAATCCGGTAATTTTCCCGAGCTGCCGAAGCGATGAAACTTCGCGTGTAATCGGCATCCAAGAATCGTTTTCGTTATTAAGTGCCGGAATTTGACGACCAACATTAAATCCCCAAAATTTTCCTTTTCCGGCGGTGTAACGTAATGATTTAAAAGGAACTTTAACCTCAACCGAATAACCGTCATCCAGTATCACACCTTTTGATTCCATTACCACATCAATACTAAAATCGGGACCATTTTGAGAGCCATCGGTCAAAACCGAATCAGCCTGAATCCCTAACGGATTAAAATAGAAAACATACGCCCGTCGCTGGTCGTCAAAGGTATCAAGCGTAAATCGAACATTATCATCCGCAAAAACATCATCGCGTTTGGCAATAGTTGCTCTAATTTTGTCCGGTTCTTCGAACGCATGAATGCCGACGTAAAGATTTTTTTCGTCATAGCCGACATAAGCGATTGTTTTTCTGGACGGAGCAGTGATGTCGCCCGGACTTATTTGATAAAAATCTCGGAAAACTGCAGATTTTTTCCAAATTTCATCATCTAGTTTTCCATCAATGACTGGTTCGGAATCAAATTTTGGAATCGTGATCGGAACACTCTTTTCGGGCGGCACGACAACTTTTTTTGGAGTGTTTTGAGCAATAATTGAATTTAAAAAGACTAAGCAAAATAAAACTAAAATTAAATGTTTCACGGAAAAATATTGGATTGATTGATGTTTAGGATAAAAATCTCTGAGTAATAAACGCAAACAGCATAGAAAAGGTTTTCAAATTTTAAGATAAAATCCAAATTTTGTTTTTTAGAATGTTTTTATGTTATAAATTGTTCATTACTTCGCCACTGCATTTCAAGGAGAAACTTTGATGCACATAAAATACTCTTTTTTCTTCATTTTATTAATTGGTTTCCTTTTCTTAGCTATCCAGCCAATCAAAGCATGTCAATGCGGACAAATGCCAACCGTAATCACATCACTTAATCGCTCTGAAAATGTCTTTATTGGCGAGATTGTTAAATTTGGTAAAGAAGAAACAACCAATAAATTTGACAGTCTATATGGTGCAACAATTTCGGTTAAGAAAGTTTATAAAGGCTCATTGAAAGAGGGCGATATAAAGTTTTTCGTTAAAGGTAGCGGTGATAATTGTCTTTTTGAATTCAGTGAGAAATGGATTGGTTTGACGCTTCTAATCTATGATTCGGATAGGGGTTGGGGGAAGAGGTTTAACTTAAGTGAAGGAATTACTTTCTGCGGTCGTTCAGCAAATCTTGAAAAGGCAACTATTGATTTTCTTTACTTGGATAATTTAGAAAAACTTCGCGGAAAAACACGCATTTATGGAAATGTTGGTTTTGCCTACGGACGAGAAAATCCGCAAGGAAGAAAGATTCGGATTATCGGGAAAGATAAAACTTATGAAGTAATTACGGATAAAAATGGCATTTATGAAATTTACGATTTGCCTGCAGGTGAATATGTTCTTGAGCCGGAAATTCCAAAAGGTTGGCGAATAGAAGAAAATTTAATACGCCTTGTAATGATTCCTCAGTCCGGTCAAGAATTTCCACAGCCGGAATCTCCAACTCAATTTCCTATAATTTTAGAGGCGCAAAAAGATGCCTCTTATGATTTCTTCTACGTTGCTGACAATACCATTCGCGGTAGAATTATTGATCCCGTTGGAAAGCCGATGCATGGAATCTGTTTAACAGCAATCAAATCTGATGCCGCTTCTCCTGATCGTTCGTATAGTAGCTGCACAGATGAGCAAGGGAATTTTGAAATTACCTCGTTGGATAGTGGAAACTATATTTTTGTAATAAACAAGGATGGAAAAGCAACCTTGAAACAACCCATTCATAGACTTTTTTATCCGGGTGTAAAAGAACGCGCAGAGGCAACTATTGTAAATATTTCTGAAGGCGAGAAAATTATTTTGAAAGATTTCAAAGTCACCGAAGTGTTACAAATATTCACTTTAAGTGGTATTTTAGTTTTTTCGGATGATACTTCTGCCTGGAGAGAACATATTAGGTTTATACCAGATAAAAATGATGAAAGCATTAAAGGCGACCACTATGGAGATTTTGACGATTATGCCAAAAGCGATAGCAGTTTTTCAATTAAAATATTCAAAGGACAAACAGGTAAACTTCGCGGGGAAATGACTCTTGATAAAAAACAGCTCGAAACCTGTCCCCAAATTAAGAATGCAGTAATAGAAAACAAAAGTGATAATACCGTAACCGTTGCCACCAAATCGCTTGAAATAAAAGCCGTCCAAGATTTGAAAAATATTAAACTTGTCTTTCCGTTTATTCCTTGCTTAAAGGGGAATTAAAAAAAAACAAGCAATAATTACTCTTAAATATCCTTCCTATAATCATAATTCTCTCTTAATTAACCTATTCACGCCTGAGCCCTCTCCGCCTAATGGTTTCACGACCGCCGCCAAAGTAGGTCAGAATCATCACCACCAGATGCGCGACAAACCAAACATTATTGGCACCCATATTTTGATAAATATAAATCAGAATCAGAACTCGCGGGATAAAAACTCCCAGCAAAATATCGCCCCAGATCGGCACAGAATTCTTTGGATACCAGTCCTCAAAAAGATAAACAAGCAAAACAATTCGTGGAAAAAATAAAGATAAAAGCAAGAAATATATATCCATAATTTTATTACTCCGTCTGTATTAATTTTACGCCTCCTTCAATAAATCACCAATATCTTTTTTGGAATAAACCGAAAAGTTAAGGTGTTTTAGTAAGCGAGGAACGCACAAGAAGGATGTTGAGCGCATTAAAAAATCATTGGTTGGAATATCTTTGCGAAGCAGTCGGACTAGGATTGTTTATGGTTTCGGCTTGCGTTTTCAGTGTGCTTTTATTTCATCCCGACTCGTCCGCTTATAAGTGGAATTTACAGCTCCGGTTCGCACTCATCGGTCTGGCAATGGGCTTGACGGCAATTGCGATTTTCAAATCTCCATTCGGCAAACTTTCAGGTGCTCATATCAATCCGGCGGTCACACTGACTTTTTGGCGATTAGGAAAAATTAAGACTTGGGACGCAGTTTTTTATGTTCTTTTTCAATTTATCGGCGCAACGTTTGGAGTTTTTCTTTCGTGGTTGATTCTGTGGGATTTTTTGGCAAATAAAAACGTAAATTTTGCCGTCACGATTCCCAACAGTTCGGGCTGGATAGTTTCTTTTATCGCTGAATTCATCATCTCTTTCGGAATGATGACAATGGTTTTGATTACTTCCAATCACGTTAAACTTTCGCGTTTCACACCATATTTTGCCGGGGGTTTGGTAGCAATTTATATTTCGCTCGAAGCTCCGGTTTCGGGAATGAGTATGAATCCGGCAAGAACTTTCGGTTCGGCGTTAATCGCAAATGTTTGGAATGATTGGTGGATCTATTTTGCCGCACCGCCTCTGGCAATGTTAGCGGCGGCAGAGATCTTTGTCAGATTAAAAGGCACACATTCGGTTTTATGCGCCAAATTCGACCACTACAGCCAAATGCGCTGTATTTTTAACTGCAATTTTGGTAATTGGCAGAAACCCGCGCGTGAGCAAGGGTGTCAAAAACTTGAAGTTATTGAGGTTACGAAAAACGAAGCAAAATTTTTATCAATATCTAACGGATTATTTTAGGGAGGTTTCAGAACCGCAAACGGTAGTGCGCGGGTAAATTGCCAAGTCGCTACCGCTCCTTGTTCTGAAAAAAAACATTTATGAGATTAGAAGGCAAAACAGCAATTATAACGGGCAGCAGCCAAGGAATCGGGCGCGGAATTGCCGAACGATTCGCACAGGAAGGCGCAAATGTCGTCGTCAATTACATCGGCAATATGGAAATGGCAAATGAAGTTGTGGCAAATGCGGAAAATTCGGGAGCAAAAGCAATCGCGGTGCAAGGCGATATTTCCAAAGTTGCCGACATCGAAAACCTTTTCGCCAATGCAATTGAGGCTTTTGGGCAAGTTGATATTTTGGTCAACAACGCTGGAGTTGAACGTCACGCGCCGTTTTGGGAAGTGACCGAAAGAGATTATGACTTTGTAATGAACGTCAACACGAAAGGCACTTTTTTCTGCGCTCAGGCAATGGCAAAACATTTAATTGAAACCAAACGGCGCGGGAAAATCGTCAATATCAGTTCGGTTCACGAAGACTTGCCATTTCCAAACTTTACCGCTTATTGCGTCAGCAAAGGCGGAATCAAAATGTTGACGCGCAACCTTGGAGTTGAGCTCGGACAATTCGGCATCAACGTTAACAACATTGCCCCCGGCGCAATCGAAACGCCGATCAATAAAAATCTGCTCAATGATCCGAATAAGTTGAATTATCTGCTTGGACAAATCCCTCTGAAACGGCTCGGACAACCTGAAGATGTAGCAGGTTTAGCGGTTTTTCTTTCATCGGACGAAGCGGATTACGTGACAGGCTCGACCTTTTTTGTGGACGGGGGACTGACTTGGTTCTATGAGGAACAGTAACTGAAGGATGAAGGATAAGGGATGAGGGATGAATAAAATTCATTAAAACCAATATTCCCACAGGATTTTATTTTGAAAAGGATTGGAGGCACACGGAACTATTGGGTTGGAGATTCTTAAATTCATCCCTCATCCTTCCGCCTTCATCCTTTTATGAACGGAGTGAATATGCATTACGATTTTATTATCATCGGAACAGGCGCTGGCGGGGGAACTTTGGTTCATAAACTTGCGCCGTCAGGCAAAAAGATTTTGGTTTTGGAACGCGGAGATTTTGTGAAGCGCGGTTTGGAAAATTGGAATTCGCGCAAAGTAAATGTCGAAGGACATTACAACACCAAAGAAGTTTGGTTTGACAAAGACGGCAAACCACTTCATCCGCATACTAATTACAATGTCGGCGGCAACACCAAATTTTACGGCGCGGCATTGTTCAGAATGCGAAAAGAAGACTTTGGCGAACTAAAGCATTACGACGGGATTTCTCCGGCGTGGGCGATTGATTACAACGAATTAGAACCATATTACGCCTCCGCCGAGCAAATGTATCACGTTCACGGCACACGCGGCGAAGACCCGACTGAACCCTGGGCAAGCTCGCCTTTTCCGCACGAAGCCGTTTCGCACGAACCGCGAATCCAACATTTAGCCGAAGATTTTGCCGCCATGGGCTGCAAACCTTTTCACGTTCCGTTGGGCATTCAATTAAAGGAAAACGATCCGCGCAGCAAATGTATCCGTTGTGCGACTTGCGATGGTTTTCCGTGTCTGGTCAATGGCAAAGCCGATTCACATATTTGCGGAATCGAACCGTCTTTGGATTATCCGAACGTAACTTTGTTGACTAATGCAATGGTCACAAAACTTGAAACTGACGAGTCCGGCAAAACCATTTCAGCAGTTCGGGTAAAACGAAATGAGGTCGAAGAAACTTATTTCGCTGATGTAGTGGTTGTTTCGGCTGGCGCGATCAATTCTGCCGCTTTGTTTTTGCGTTCAGCTAATGACAAGCACCCAAACGGTTTAGCTAATTCCAGCGATCAGGTTGGACGAAATTATATGGGTCACGTTAATTCGGTGATGCTTGCCGTTTCCAAATGTCCGAATCCGACCATTTTCCAAAAAACCTTGGCGGTCAACGATTTTTATTTCGGTTCGGATGAATTCCCGTATCCGATGGGACATATTTCGTTTGTCGGAAAATTGGACGGCGTGACGCTTTCGGCAGGCGCACCGGCGATTGCTCCCGGTTTTACGCTTGATCTGATGGCGAAACATTCGCTTGATTTCTGGCTGACAACCGAAGATTTGCCCGACCCGAATAATCGCGTCACGCTCAATAAAAACGGCGAAATTGTTTTGAGCTACACGCCGAATAATCTGGAAGCACACAAACAATTGCAAAACAAATTGAAAAAACTGATGAACAATCAGCGCAAATGCGATATTCACGGCGGCGAGTGTCATCAAGGGATTTTCGCCCGAAATCTTTACCTAGCCGAACAAATTCCGCTGGCAGGAGTCGCGCATCAAAACGGAACTTTGCGGTTTGGCAATGATCCCGCAACTTCGGTTCTGGATAAGAATTGCAAAACGCACGATGTTGATAATTTGTATGTGGTGGACGGTTCGTTTTTCCCTTCGAGTTCGGCAGTCAATCCGGCTTTGACGATTATGGCAAACGCTTTGCGCGTAGGTGAGCATTTGCTCGAAAAGATGAACTAGAATTTTCAATTTTTGAAAGTTTGCGGCAGATTCTGATGGAATAAAAATCAGGTCTGCCGCAATTGTTTGAAGTAAGGAATTTGAATTATGAAAAGGTTTAATCCGCAACATTTTAACTTCAAAATCGGTGAGGAAAATGCTTTCCCTTTCGGCTGGCTGATTATCAGCATTTTGGCTTTTATCGCTTTATTTTCAGCTTTTGCCCACGGTCAAACCCTTTCGCGGGTGGAAAGCGTCGGCTTTACCGTTTCTGATATGGACAAGGCGATTGATTTTTATACGCACGTCTTGCCGTTCGAGAAAATTTCGGATACCGAGACTTTCGGGACGGAATTTGAACATCTTTCGGGAGTTTTCGGGGCGAGAGTGCGGATTGTCCGTTTGAAATTAGGTAATGAGACTCTCGAATTGACCGAATATTTAACCGCCGGAGGTCGTCCGATTCCGGTTGATTCACACAGCAATGATAAATGGTTTCAGCATATTGCGATCATTGTCTCCGATATGGATAAAGCCTTTGAAATTCTGAGAAAAAATAA
>DAORIL010000253.1:0-8710 GCA_035438525.1 Pyrinomonadaceae bacterium | reverse complement strand
GCCACAGACTCAACAGCCAAAAATAAAGAGGAGCCTGCTTTTCGGTGTAAAAAACATTCTGAAATGTATCAAGAAAACCTTTGTTTGTGTTGTAAAGCGTCGAGCATTCGTCAACCCAAGCGTTCAAAATGTAAGCCAAAGGCAAAGTAATAAGCAGATGAATTAAAATCAAAAGTATAATGAATTTTGAATTTTGAATTTTGAATTTTGAATTCATTTTTTCTGATACAAAGCCCAAAATAAATCTTCGCTTGGGTATGGGAAATTGATTTTTGAAGGAATCAGTTTTAATAAAAAACTATCACCTAAACGGTATTTTAACAATGATTTAGCGTGCTCACCCGAAATCTTTTTCGATGGTCGTCCGTGTGCGAGTTTTTCAAATCCGAAGTCTTTTAAGAAATCCGTCAAACCGTTCAAAGAAAACCATTGTAAAACGCTCGGCGGCGAATATTCGTGCCAGTTTTTGCCGAAAATTTTGGCGGAAAACGATTCACGATTCCAGCTTTCAATTAACAATAAACCATCATCTTTCAATAAATTCGCGGCATTTTCAAAAGACTTTCGTGGATCGTAAAAATGCGCGACGACTTGAATCATTGAGATTAAATCAAATTTTTCATCTGTTTTGAAACTTTCCAAAGAGCCTTGGCGAATGTCTAAATTCAACTTTTCACTTCCGAATTTTGCCATCGAACCGTTTGGTTCAAGCCCGATTCCCTGCCAGCCTTCGTCCGTAAAACCTTGTAAAATAAAGCCCGCTGCCGCGCCGACATCCAGCATTTTTCCTGCTTTGGCAAATTTTCCAATCTTTTTGGCATACATCTGCCCCCGTTTTCGGAGCATTTCGCCTTCGGCAAAATAATCTGTATAGCCTGCCCCACCTCCATTGAAATATAAATCATCATAAATATTGAAAACATGCTGTTCATCTGCCGCAATTTCAGCAAAACGATGTCCGCATTTGAGACAATCAAGCAGAGGAAAACCTTTTGCTTCAAAGGCAAATTTTGATTCTGAATTACACAAAGGACAGAGCATACATCCACGAAGTTCCACGAAAGGAACACGAAGGAAATTCAGAGCAAAATTAAATCTAAAATTTTAAAAATTTTCAAAAGTTGAGAAGTAATTTGCCCAACTTCGTGAAATCTTCGTGTTCCTTCGTGGATAATCCTATCTATTTTCTGTTAAATCAAACAAAATCATTTCATCACATTCCGAGATTACTTTGTAGTTTTGGCGGAGTTCTTTTTCAAAATTTGGAGCTAATTCGAGTTTATTTTTCTGCGCCACAAAATATTTTGCGCCTTTGGCTGAAAATTCTCGGACTTTTGTTAAATTTTGGTCTTCATCAGCCAGATTAAACCCTTTTTTATCAAGCCAATAGAACATAAACGAAGCGTTGTAGGCAACCGGATAACCGTCTTCGTCAAAGGCGCGATTGCCCGAAGCTAGAATCGAACCTTCTTTGGTCATCAACGGCTTAAATTGATTTGCACAAGCTAACGCCGCATCATTAACGCGATGTTCTAAAATTTCGGAACGGTCTTTTTTAACCGAAATTAAAAACGTGGCTAACAAACAGAGTATTAAAACCAAATTTGTTGCATTCAAAATACTTCCGAATTCAAAAAACTTATTGAAAGCATAACCAATCAACAATGCAACCGGCAAAACGCTGAAAATATGATAATAAACTGCCCAATTTTCCGAAGTCGTGCGCGAAGCTATAACATAAAGCAGAAAAATTGCGCCAAGCCAAATCAAACAAAAATTGACAAGTTTTTCGCCCCAACCTTTCCAAATTGCAAAGACACAAATTACTGCTCCGAAAAAGAGAAAAACGTGAACAAATTCGATTTGCAAAATTCCGACGATAAACCGTGGATTGGTGAAAAAATCCCACCCGATCCAATGATATTCGTTGGAAACTCCGAGCGAATTTCCGTAATTTTTCCAGAGGCTTTTCGCGTGTGCATACCAAATAAGTGCGGGAAGCAAACTGATTACGCCGAAAATCCAGATTTTAGTTTGTTTGAAAATGGCAAAACCGTATTTTTGAAAAAGCAAAACGCCGAACAATAAACCGATATGTCCGGCAGTAGCTTTGGCTAAAATCGTCAGAATCGTTGCAATCGTTGCCAGCCAAAAGTCTCTATTTTCTTCAGTTTTCAGCCATTTCGTAAAAAAATAAATGCTTGCCGTGTAGCACAAAATCATTAAGCCTTCGGGCTGAATTGAGGTCGAAATTTCCATCACCATCGGATGAAAAGTAAAAAAGGCAAAGGCAACCAACGAACTGAATTCATCCAAAAAAGAGCGTGCAAGCTGAAAGAAAAACCAAAGCGTAGCTAACGAAAAGAGGAAATTTATCAGGCGTGCCTGAACATCGTGTTCGCCAAAAATTTTGTAGGAAATTGCCGTCAAATACGGATAGATCGGAAACTCCATTTCAGCGTAACCGGGCGTAGTTCCGCGCCAATCAACTCGCGGATAAAACGGATTCATCCCTTCACGGGCGTAGTTTCGGGAAATCGCACCTAAATCACATTCGCGCCACGAAGCACGGTCAATCGGTCGCCACGCATCAAACAGGCGAATTAACGCTCCAACTAAAAAAATCAGCAAAAAAAGTCGTTTCATCAACGGATTACATTCAACGAAAATTGCCAAGCCTTTGGCAAATAAATGACCAGACAAACAGCAATTATCCACAACAAAATATTGAGTAATGTCGGTCTGTCACGGAAAAGGAGCTGCACCGGATCGCCACCGGCTTTGCGTTTGTGAATTAAAAATAAGTAGCGAAACACGCCGTAAATAACAAATGGCAGAGTTATCAATAAATTACGGGTATGAAAACGCGCCACGGTATCCTCAGACATCGTATAAAGAGCGTAGCAAACCACCGCTGCACCAGCGCAAATCGTCATCATTGAGTCTAAAAATTGGAGCGAATAATCATTCAAGCTTGCCCGATGCGAACCTGCATTTTCTTCTAATAAAACTAATTCGTGCCGCCTTTTTCCAAAACCGACTAACAATGCCACCATCGAAGTGCAAAGCACTAGCCACGCCGAGGCTTCGACTTGAAGCACTAGCGCACCCGCAATTGCCCGAATAACAAACCCGCAGGAAATGATTAAAACATCAAGAATGACAAGGTTTTTCAGCCCTAACGAATAGCCCAAACTAAACGTTAGATAAATTGCCACCGCGCAGGCAAACGGGTAATTTAAACTTAAAGCTAACGCACTTCCGCCTGTGAACAACAAAACCATCACGATTCGTGCCAGATTCAAGTTCAAAACACCTGATGCGATCGGACGATTTTTTTTAATTGGGTGCAGTTTATCTTCATTGATGTCGCAGAGGTCATTAAAAAAGTAAATGCCGCTGCTAACCAAACAAAATGCCGCAAAACCGCCTAGCGAAAGCAATAGATTATTATGTTCAAACAGCGAGCGCGAAAAAATCAGTCCGCTAAATACAAGCAGATTTTTTGCCCACTCTTTCGGACGCATTTCAACGACCAAGCCTTGTAAAACCCGGGCAAAAGAAACAGTATTTGTTTGTTCGATTTCCAAACTTTTCACGCTTCGGCGCAGTTCCGCACCCGTGTTTTTTCACCTTTCACAGAGTTGGCGTGTTCGCGCATATTGCTAATAGAAAACGATTTAGCAAATGTTTCCAGAATTTCGCTGACAAATTCTAATTTTTTTTCAATCGGCAGGTTCATTGCGGGAAAAAACTTCAATTCCGGCGCATCTTCGCCCGATAAAAAATCAAGCGGATGTAGTAACAAACTCAATTGCGTTCCCGTCAATTTACACATTTCAACTGCTGTTTTCCAATAAGTTCGCGCGGCAATTTTAGAAAATGTCGAGAGATAAATAACGTAGCTGGCGTGAATCGGAACTTTGAAAATCGGCAAGGTCGTCACCGGAATTTCAACCAAAGATTTTTCACCGATCTGCCATTTATACGGCTTCAAACTCTGAAAACCATCGGAAAATTTGCCGAATAGTTTTTTGCGTTTTTCTTTTTCCTCGGCAGACATTTCGGGCGATTTGAAAAAATAATAGGCTCTTGCTAACGGCGCGATATAGGTCGGCAAAGTGGAACAATCGTATTCATAACCGCGTTCTGCCAAAACTTCTAAAACCGTTGGAGAAAGCGAATATCCCGGACCACGAAAACCGATGAGTTTTTGATTGGTAAAACGTGAAATTGCAGTTTCGGTCTTTTCAAATTCTTCCGTTAACTCTTCTTTTGAATAAAGATGTAGCCACGGCTCGTGGTTAAAACTATGATTACCAATTTCGTGTCCGGCATCAGAAATTTGCGTCAAAGCATCCAAATTTTTATCCAATGCCGCATCTTGCCCGACAATAAAAAATGTAATATTCAAATTTCGTTCCTGCAAAAATTTCAACGCACGCGGCACAACGACATCAAGATATGACGGGAAACTTTCCCAACCCGCATCGCCGTGCGTTTTCATATATGACCATTTGTTGTCGAGATCTAAAGATAAACTTGCTATCATAAATTAAAAGTTAAAAATTAAAAGTTAAAAAAGCTATTTCTTCGAGGAAACTATTATTGCTCCGATAATTTTCTTTATTTCGTCTGATTCTTTTAGTAATTCTGTTAATTTTTCTTTCGGCAGAATTTCACTTGCCTCTAAAAGCCGTAACCAATAATTAGTTTCTCTGGCTTCTTTCAATGCGATTGCCATTTTATGAACAAAATCAGAGCGGCTTTGCCCAGCTTGTGCTTCTTCTACATTTGCACCAATAGATGTTCCCGACCGCAAAAGTTGTTTTGCTAAAACATTGGTTTCCATTACATATTGCTTATTCAAAACCTGACACAATTTGATAATTCTGAGGGCAAAGCTAAAGGTTCTTTTTGTAATATCAGACATCTTAATTTACACAACTTTTTTAATTTTTAACTTTTAATTTTTAACTGATTGATAAATTTTTCGGCTAACTGAATAGTTTCATTTACATTTAGCGTTCCATTAGTAATTTGTGCCGAATTGATAATATAAACTCCATCAATCGAAGTTTTCACGTCTGGAACGTTTTCAGAATAATTCAAAGTTGGAATCGGGAAAACTTCACGCACCCGCGAGATTTTGAATTCAACCACATCTTCGCGTTTGAAATGAGGATACATTTTTTCTAACGCCGAAACAAAAAGTTCCTCGATTTCTGCGTCTGATTTTTCAAATAATTCATCATTTGGGGCAACATATTTTGGCAAATAAACCAACGCATTTCCGCCAAATTCTTTTTTATCAACCAACGCCGACATTTCGATAATTCCCGTAAAAGGAGTTTCGTCCGTGATATTGGTAACGTAAAAATTTGAGAGCGATTTTTTAGTTAAAAGCGAAGCACAAACGATGCCTTGATATTTAATATTGTTGAGTTTATCTTTTTCAGATTCCGTCAATTGCGTGCAGATTTTAGCGGCAATATTTGATGGACAAGTTAAGATAACTTCACTGTAGTGGTCAGTGGTGAGCGGTGAGTGATGAGTGTCCACTTCCAAAGTAATCTTATTTTCTCCGTGTCTCTGTATCTCTGTGTTGAAAATCTTTGAAACTTTTGAATTAAGCCGGATTTCAACTCCTTTTTCCCGCAAATGTTCGCCAAAATTTTTCAAAACAGTCGCATAACCGCCACGCACATAGCCGAACATTTCTTTTTTCAAACCCGAATTTCGGGCGGCATACATTCGTTGAATCGTTGCCCAAATGAAAGCAGCAGAAGTTTCTTTGTAAGCCTCGCCAAGTTTAGCTTTGAGCAGAGGCTTCCACATTTTTTCAAACGTCTTTTTACCCGAAAGGCGCGTCAGCCAATCTTCAACACTGATCTTTTCCAACGCTTTCCAATCTTTCACCCGCGCCGCGTAGAAAATAGTTCCGCCCAAACGAAATTTTGAAATCAAATCAAGCGGCGGAAATTTTAGAAATTCCAACGTGTTCGACATCGAAACGAGCTTGCCGTCTGTATAAAATCCCGTTTTCGTTTCAACCCATTCAAATTCGTTTTCCAAACCTAATTCACCAACAATTTTCCGCGTAAATGAATCGGATAAAAGAGTAACGTGATAATGTTTATCCCAAGTTATATCGCCGATTTGCCAGACGCTTGCCAGTCCGCCGATTTCGTTGGCAGATTCAAAAATTGTAACTTGGTTTCCTTGTTCGGAAAGGCGTAAAGCTAAAGTTAAGCCAAGGAAACCTGAGCCGATGATGGCGATTTTTTGTTGATTGTTAAATGTCAATTCTTGGATATATCGTTGCCAAAATTTCAAGGCGATACGGCTTTTTGAAGCGGTTTTTTATTTTAGTCTGCCTATAATTGTTTTTACTTGAATTATCTGCTTTTGCTACGAAAGCAAAAGTGACTGTAATTTCTCTTTCTTGTAAATTATCATCCTTTGAGAAAATCCATTTTGTGGCTGTTTCTTCCGATACTTTTCTAAAAAAAGGATGTCCACTTTCTGATTTTGATGAAATTACATTTCCTTCCTTATCAATTTTGACCGTTACGACGACTTCGCTTGAAGTCATTGTAGCCTGTGCAACTGCGGGAAATGTAGGAACTTCGTATTTTAAAACTTTTACTTTTGTCTGAGCAAAAATATTCAAACCGAAACAAATGCAAATGAGTGCAATAAAAATAATTTTCTTCATAAGTTTCTCCTAAACATTATGATAGATGTTTCTCACTCACTTTAAGTTTGTTAATCTCATATTCTAACCCACAACTGCAAGCGATTTCTTTCCTTTCAACGCTTTCATCAAACTTATAAAAAAGCTGTCCACATTTACAAACCGCACCGATTGAACGGGCAGGCGAACCGATGACGAGATGAAAATTGGGAACAGATTTGGTAACGAGCGAACCCATTCCGACCATTGCCCAACGCCCGATGGTCAAATCGTTGCCGATTGTGCAGCCGGCTCCGATGGTCGCACCTTCACGGACGAGAGTTGTGAGCGTGTGTTCATCAGGCTCGCTCGGACGCAAAGTTTTAAGGTCGGGAAAAGTCGCACGCGGAAAACGATCATTGGTAAACGTCGTCGAAGCGGAAATCATCACGCCGTCTTCGATGGTCACTTCGGCACAGATGTAAACCATCGCGTTGATTTTGACGCGGTTGCCGATTTTTACATCGTAGGCTATATAACTCTTTTCGCCGACGATACATTCTTCGCCGAGGGTTGCACCGTGACGAATATGGACGTTATCCCAAACGCTTGAGCCTTCGCCGATGGTTACGTTTGGTTCGATAATTGCTGTTGGATGGATTTTAGGCATAAATTTCTATTGGAAATGTTGAAAATTAAGTTTCTACCAAATTCTATTTTGGGATTTCCGATTTATCGTATTCAGATTGTGTGCCGACAAAAAACTCTCTTTTAGTAACTGTTTTGCCGTCATCATTAAAATAATAAACAGAAGGAAATACCTTAACTTCGTCACTAATATAATCTTCTCTTTTTGTTTTCAGTTTTTTCCTATTTCCCGAATTATCAATAAAAAAATATTCTCTGAAATCGTCTTTACCCCGCTCTATATCGTCCCGAAATCTTTTTTCTGTGTAAGTTGTTTTCAAGGCTCCATTTGAGTTAATTTTTAAGACGATAGCTTTATCCTCAAGGCTAGGTGCAGAACCTTCGGGTTGGCTAAAATCTACAATCACCCAACCTCGATAATTTTCCGGGATTAAATATATTTCATGTTGAATAAATTGTCGTTGATAATAATACTCAGCATTGATCCAAACCGGAACAAGGATTATCCAAAAACCAAGGATAAATCTGTATATTAATTTGATTCTTGAGAAAAAAATAAAATTAATCCCAACGATAAAGATAAGCGGACCGATAGTAAAAGCAGGAAGCCAGCCGATGAATAGAATATACGTTAGACAAAGATAAGCAAAAATTAAAGCAAATGCTTGCAAACCTAAACCGACAAGAATATATTTAGTTCTGATTTTCTTGTTCGTATTTTCCATAACAATTTGATTTTAATCATTTGATTAGAAATCAGCTAGCTTTTTTAATAATTCCGACTGAGTTACACCACACAAGTTTCCGCCTGTAAAAAAACTATCTTCGGTAACTTCCCGACTTGCGTAATCAGGAAATTCAGCAGACATTAAATCTTCGAGATTATCTCTTTCCGTTTCACACAGGATAAGTCCTTTTAATTCGTTTTCAAAAACATCAATCGAATAAACTTGTCCTTGATAATTGTGATAATAACGAACTTTTTTGAGGCGATTTCCTTCAAGAGCATCAAAGATTTGATATTCAGCCGATGAAAGAATAATTGTGGAAATCTGCTGAAAATAGAGAGAATCCGACTCGTATTTTTTTGTCAATTTAATCAGTTGGCGGTCTGAATCCGAATCAGTCAAAAGTCTCAATCGCAATCTCGCGTTTGTGAGATATTTATCTGCAAAAGTTTTTGAGTAAGGTTCGACAAACTTTTGCCAATTGCTATCGGAGGCGACAAGAAATCTTCTTTCATATTCAATTCGAGAATATTTTGCCGCCTCCTGATTCATTTTACGATTATCGCTTTGCCGTCTCTGATTTTTCAACCACTTTCTGCCACAGATTTTGGTTGAGCGATTTATAAGCGGCTTCAATAACTTCGACCGAAGCTAAAGC
>DAORIL010000252.1:0-8738 GCA_035438525.1 Pyrinomonadaceae bacterium | reverse complement strand
CCCGCGAAACGGTCATCGAAGTGACACCCGCTGTTTTAGCAACATCACTCAAAGTAATAGATTTTTTGGCTGTGACTTTCATTGACCTTGAAAGAATATGTGAACGATAACAGAATCTAAAACACTATGTCAAGAAAAAAGTAATTACTTGATTAAAAACCTTATTTTGCAAAACTTTACTTTCAAAATGAAGATCTATTCTGTAAACATTTTGATTGATTTAATGGCATTTCTGACAACTATGATAAAATCGGGATTGCAATCCTACCCGATTTCTAAGAAACTGATTATCCAAAATTTAAGACCATTGAAATGAAAAAAACGCCAAATATTATCGAAAAACATTTTGACCCGATCACCCGCATTATCGGCAGTTTAGGAATTTACACTAAGGTTGATTTTGCCAATCGTGAAGTGGTCGAATGTCATTCAACCTCTTCAATTTTCAGAGGTTATAGTGTTTTTTTACGAGGCAAAGATCCGCGGGATGCTCATTACATCACCTCAAGAATTTGCGGAATTTGCGGAGATAATCACGCTGTTTGTGCCAATTATGCTCAGAATATGGCGTTTGGAATTCGCCCGCCCGCCATTGCCGAATGGATCATTAATCTGGGCGAAGCGGCAGAGTATATGTTTGACCACAGTCTTTACCAAGACAATCTAGTCGGCGTGGATTATTGCGAAAGAATGGTCAAAGAAACAAACCCGAGGGTCTGGGAAAAGGCGCAAAGAACTGATTGCGAACACGCCGAAATTCACGGCTATTCCAAAATCTCTGACATTATGAAAGCCTTAAACCCTTTTGAAGGTAAGTTTTACAAAGAGGCTTTACAAATTTCCCGCCTTGCCCGTGAAATGTTTTGCTTGATGGAAGGTCGTCACGTTCATCCATCGACGCTTTATCCGGGCGGAGTCGGCACAGTTCCCTCGATTCAACTTTTTACCGATTATCAAACCCGTTTGATGCGTTACATCGATTACCTCAAACGCTCAATTCCTCTTCACGATGACCTTTTCAACTTTTTCTACGATGCTTTGCCCGGTTATGAAATGGTCGGCAATCGTCCGATTCAACTTGGTTGCTGGGGGACTTTTAATAATCCTGAATTTTGCGATTACCGTTACGAAACAATGTCCGATTGGGGGCGCGAAATGTTCGTCACGCCCGGAATTGTTCTCGATAATGAACTTATCACAACAGATTTACTCAAAATAAATCTTGGAATCCGCATTTTACTTGGCGGTTCGTTTTATGATGATTGGACGGCGGACGAAATTTTTGTCGAAAAGGATGTGTTAGGAAACCCGATTGACATTCGCCATCCATGGAATCAGACCACCAAACCGCGTCCGCAAAAACGCGATTTTAACGATAAATATACTTGGGTTGTGGCTCCGCGTTGGTTTGACGAAAAAAGCGGAAAGCACATTGCACTCGACACAGGCGGCGGTGGACTCGCCCGACTTTGGATTACAGCTTTGGCAAATAAAGTAAAATTTGGCGGAATTGAAGCAACGGGTGAAGGTGTCAAAATCAATTTACCTAAAACTGCAAACCATTCTGAAAGCGAGGTTTACTGGAAAATTCCGCAATGGAATAATGCCCTTGAACGCAATCGGGCGCGAAGCTATTTCCAAGCCTACGCCGCCGCCGCTGCCCTTTATTTTTGTGAAATAGGGCTGCAAGAAGTCATTCGGGGAAATCTTGATACTTGGACAAAATTTGATGTTCCCGATGAAGCAATTTCGTGCGGTTTTCACGAAGCTGTGCGTGGTCTGATTTCGCACCACGCGGTTATCAAAGAAGGAAAAATCGCCAATTATCATCCATATCCGCCGACACCTTGGAACGCCTCACCCCGAGATGAATACGGCACGCCCGGAGCATTTGAAGATGCCGTTCAAGACACTCCGATTTTTGAAGAGAATAGTGAAAAAGATTTCAAAGGTATTGATATAATGAGGGTTGTGCGTTCGTTTGACCCATGTATGCCCTGCGGAGTTCACGTTTTCAAAGGCGAAACAAAAATTTTGGAAACCGTTCATTCTTCAATGTTTGGACACGAAAAATAGTTACAAGATATGACGAAAAATATTGTTTTGAAATTTATTGACGAGTTGAAAATAGAAAATGAATTCAAAACTTTCCCTCCTTGTGAAAATTCTGATTTTTTTGTTTTAACTCCGCATTTAAAAACTCAGTTGCCAAATGAACTAATCCAATTATTAAAAGAAACAAATGGTTTACAAGTTTATTATTCGTTGAACATTTGGTCTTTAGAAGAAATTATCTCAAATAATCTTTCTTACTGGTTTGAAACTGAAAATTTAGCTGATCTTTATATGCCTTTCAATAATTTATTATTTTTTGCTGATGCCGGAAATGGTGATTTGTTTGCATATCGTATTTTGCAGAACAAAATTGAATATAAAGATATTTATGTTTGGAATCATGAAAATGATAGTAGAATTTGGGTTGCTTCTAATCTGTTTGATTTTATAAAGCGATTATTGTTAGGTGAAATAAGTTTTTAGATGAAAAATAATATTGAAAGAATCTGTAACGCTCTCCTTTACGAAGGTTATGCGCTCTTTCCCTATCGCCACAATGCGCTGAAAAATCAGAAGCGTTTCAACTTCGGAGTTTTGTCGCCGAAATGTTGGGCGGAAAAACAAATAAACGAGCATTTTTTCCAACAAATTGAGATTCTGATTTTAGCCGAAAAAGATGAACAAATTACTTTCAAAACCCGCTTTCTAAAACTTAATAATAATTCCGAATGGCAAACGGCAAACGAAAAAATCATTGAAGGAAAATTCGGGCTAAATAAATCAAAAACGATTGAATACAAAGAGGATACGCTTTTTGGTAAAATCAAGATCTCATCAAAACAATTAACGGAAAATCTGTTTAAAATTAGACTTATCTTTCAAAATCTCAGTCAAATTCTAAACCCCGAAAAACTGTTGAGAGAAGAAATTTTAGCGTGTTCATTTGTTTCAACCCACACGATTTTTAGCGTTGAGAACGGTAAATTTCTCTCACAACTTGAACCGCCGGACCGGTTTATAGAACAAACAAAATCTTTGCACAATTTCGGCGTATTTCCCGTTTTGATTGACGATAAACTTAAACAAAATAACATTTTAGCTTCGCCTATAATTTTGTATGATTTTCCCGAGATTGCCGAAAAAAGTTTTGATAATTTCTTTGACGGATTGGAAATTGATGAATTAATGGTGCTAAATTTATTGGCGTTGACAGACGAAGAAAAACGGCAAGTCGCCGAAACTGACGAACGAACCCGGCGAATTTTGGAAAAAATAGAGTCTGCTAAACCCGAAGATTTGATGAAATTACACGCCCATTTACGATGAAAGACTTGATTGGAAAAAAAGTAATTTTGAACCCTAAAGCAGGGCGTGATGCGTTTGATATGTTTTTAATTGGAAAAACTGCAACCGTAGAATCTATTGAGATTGACTTTGAGAATCGAACTTTTTTAGCCGTTGTTTTAGACGATGATGAGGGCAAAGATTTAGGTTTCGCACATAAAATCGGACATCGCTTTTTCTTTGATTTGGACGAAATTGAGATTTGTGAAAAGTGAAAAAAATTCTTGTAGCGTGTTTAGGAAATATTTTTTACGGCGATGACGCATTTGGGGTGGAAGTGGCTAAAATATTGTGCGAGAAAGATTTGTCTCAAAACATAAAAGTTAAAGATTTTGGAATTCGCGGAATGGATTTAGCTTTTGAGGTTTCCGAAGAATACGATTTAGTGATTTTGGTTGATACGGTAAAATTTGGTGCAAATGCCGGAACAGTCTTTGTGCTTGAGCCGAAAACGACTGAAAATTCAGCAGTGTTGACGCACGATTTGACTCCTGATAAAGCGCTGCAATTTGCGCAATTATTTTCTACTAAACCAAAAAAAATGTTGTTAATTGGTTGCGAGCCTGCTAATTTGGAATTCAATTCGGAAATGAGCGAAGTCGTCAAAAATGCAATCGAAAAAGCAGTTGGAAAAATTCTGGAAATGATTAAAACCCAATGACAAAATCTAACGAAATTTCAATTTTATGGCTCAATGCAGCACTTAGTTGTGACGGCGAATCTGTTGCTCTGACTGGTGCAACTCAGCCAAGTATCGAAGATTTAGTCAGCGGCGCAATCCCAAATATTCCAACAATTAACTTGGTGCATCCAATTCTTGCCTACGAAAATGGCAGTGATTTCTTAGAAACTTTTCACCGTGCTGCGAATAATGAAATCGGCGATTTTATTTTAGTTATCGAAGGCTCGATTCCCGATGAAAGTTTGGTGCTTGACGGGTATTTTGCTTCATTTGGAACAGACGAAAAAACGGGTCAGCCGATAAAGATTTGTGATTGGATAAATCGTTTGACCGAACACGCTTGGGCAGTCGTAGCGATGGGAACTTGTTCAGCGTATGGAGGCGTTCACGCAAGCGTGGGGAATCCTACCGGAGCGATGGGATTGCCAGATTATTTAGGCTGGAATTGGCGTTCAAAAGCCAAAATTCCGATCATTTGTGTTCCTGGTTGTCCGACCATTCCTGATAATATTACACAAACCTTACTTTATTTATTGCAACAGTTTAACGGTGTGATTCCAATGATCGAATTGGATAAATCACTGCGTCCGAAATGGCTTTACGAAGCGACTTTGCACGAAGGCTGCGATCGTGGCGGTTATTACGAACAGGCTCAGTTTGCCGAAAATTACGGCGAAAAAGAATGTGTCGTCAAACTCGGTTGTTGG
Source organism: Pyrinomonadaceae bacterium (assembly GCA_035438525.1). Classification (GTDB taxonomy): domain Bacteria; phylum Acidobacteriota; class Blastocatellia; order Pyrinomonadales; family Pyrinomonadaceae; genus JAIBCC01. The sequence goes on along the minus strand of DAORIL010000252.1, from coordinate 3,950 downwards.
GGACCGGTTGTAAATTGCAATGTCGGCAAACGCGGCTGGACAAACGGGGTTGGAGGGTGTGCAAATGTCGGCGGAGTTTGTATCGGCTGCACAATGCCTGCTTTTCCCGAAAAATTCTCGCCATTTTTGTCTCAACCTCCGGGAAGTTTGCTTTCATCCCAAGCCATTGCAACTTATGGCAAGGCGATCAACTCATTGCGAAGATTTACTTTAGGCTCAATGAACAAAACTCCCGAATGGCGAAAAAAAGAAACGGCATTCGTGCAGATTGAAAGATTAAAGAACGATAAGTGAGCGATTATTCCGACAATAATTTTATCAACGACGAACTGCTCGGAATGATTCCTGATGCGAATATTTTGAGCGGTCTGGTAAATTCTCAAAATACTCTTGCCGAGCTTGCGGGAGTTTTCTTTCCTTTTCAAGCTACTGAATCTCAACCGCTTACGCTTTCCGAAGAAGAATTACCTGATTTATATTCACGTTATCGCGTCCTCGTCGAACAAATTCCTGCCATCGTTTTTATGTCGTTTCTTGATCGCGGAATTTCTGAGGCTTACATTTCACCGCAAATCGAAACGATGCTTGGATTTACGCAGGCTGAATGGCTTGAAGATCCGCTTCGTTGGTTTGAACAGCTTCACGATGAGGACAAAATTCGCTGGAGTGTGGAAGCCGCACAGATGTTTTTGTCGGGCGAACCGCTTCGTTCAACCTACCGTGTCAAGGCTCGTGACGGTCATTTTATTTCCTTTCATTGCGAGGCAAAAATGGTGCGGCGGAAGGATGGTCGCCCCTGGTTTATTCACGGTGTTGCTTTTGACGTTACCGAACTTAAACACAAGGAAAATGAACTAAATGATGCACTTACAGCGTTGCGAAAAAGCGAAAAGATGCAGCGGAACATCTTTGAATTTGCCCCTGATACAATGGTTATCGTCAATCGTCAGGGCAAAATTGAGAGTGTAAATTCGCAAATTAAAAAGATGTTCGGCTACGAAGCGAAAGAAGTTTTGGGCAAGCATATTTTGGATTTAGTTCCCGAAAGATTTCGCGACTCGCACATCATTCATCAAACGGCGTTTATGAAAAGTCCGCATTTGCGCGAAATGGGCGGCGGTTTAGAACTTTACGCCAGACGAAAAGACGGAACAGAATTCCCTGCTGACATAATTCTGAGTCCGATTGAAACGGAAAATGGAACTTTTGTTATCACCGTAATTCGCGACATTACCCGCCGCAAACGGGACGAAAATGCCCTCAGGGAATATGCAGACAGACAAGGCGAATTATCCCGTAAATTATTGAACATTCAGGAAGCCGAGCGGCGAAATATTGCTCTGGAATTACACGATGAAATCGGGCAAATCCTGACAGGATTAAAGTTATCTCTTGAACTCACCGCAAAATCTTACAACGACGAAACAATTCAGAACGCACAAAATTTGGTCAATGATTTGATGCTCAAGGTGCGAAAACTTTCACTTGATTTGCGACCCGCGACGCTCGATCATCTCGGATTACTTTCCTCGTTTTTGTGGCTTTTCCGCAACTACAGCACACAAACAAGTATCGAAATTGATTTTAATCATCAAGGGATCAATTCACGCCGTTTTGCCCCTGAAATTGAGACTTCGGCGTATCGCGTGGTGCAGGAAGCCCTAACTAACGTCGCTCGTCATTCAAAAGTCAAAACAGCAAAAGTCCGAGTTTGGGCAGATGAAAAAAATCTTTCTGTTTCGATTGAAGATGACGGGCAAGGCTTTGATATAGAAGAAGTTACAGAAACTACCAATTCGACCGGTGTAGCAGGGATGAGAGAAAGAGTTCAATTATTAGGTGGACATTTTAATATTGAATCTGTTAAGGATAAAGGAACAAAAGTAAACGCCGATTGGGTTTTAGATGTCAAAAGAGATTCAAATTTTACTGGTTGATGACCATGCTATTGTCCGCCAAGGTTTGCGCGCCTTGCTCGAAGCCGAGGCGAATTTCAAGGTTGTTGACGAAGCAGGAAACGGTTTGGATGCACTCGAAAAAGTTAAAAAACTCAAACCAGATGTCGCAATTATTGACCTGATGATGCCGAATTTGAACGGTTTAGAAGTCGCTCGCCAGCTCAGTAAACTCTCGCTTCGCACTAAAATTATTATTCTTTCGATGTATGATGACGAAGGTTTTGTCCTTGAAGCCTTAGGAAACGGCGCATCAGGTTATGTTTTGAAAGACTCGGATTCAAACGATCTGGTTTACGCCGTTCGAGAAGTAATGGCTGGCAGACGTTATCTTTCCCCTCCGCTTTCCGATAGAGCAATTTCCGCTTATCAGCAGTTTGCCAAATCAGGAACCTTCGATAAATACGATACTTTAACGACTCGTGAACGTGAAGTTTTGCAATTATCGGTTGAAGGTTTAACTCATTCAGAAATCGCCAATAAACTTGGAATTAGCACCCGCACCGCCGAAACTCATCGGGCAAATTTAATGAACAAACTCGACATTCACTCAAAAGCCGACCTCATCCGCTACGCCATCAAACGCGGGATAATTCCAATGGACAAGTAGTTTTTCAAATTTACGAAATACTTTTTGTTGAATTACGTGAAAGTTTTCACAAAATTCAGTAGAACTACGAATATCTTTAATATTCAGCCTTCCGCATAATCTTTTTCAAGGTCAGTCTGTTGATTTCAATATTCCATTGTTTGGGTTGTATGTCCCGAAATTGGCAGACTGATTTTCTCCTGTATTTTCAGATGAAAAATGACTTTATTCGGGAAAGACTTTTTCAAGTTGCCAAGATTTATGATTGGCTTTTTGAACATTGGGAATGTCAAAGGTCGCAGCATTGGCAGGCAAATTTGCTTGTTTTGGTCTTTCTCGGAAGTTTGTTAATTATTGAAATTGCACGACTTGGATTATTGAACGAATCATTTCATATTCCGATAAATCATTTTTATGCGGTCAAATTATCGTTTGATTTATTGCTTTTGCTCGAAGTTTTAGGCTTGGTTTTTAATCTGGCAAGCTCGGTCGCAAATTCGATGGGCAAACAGTTTGAGATTCTTTCGCTGATTCTGCTGCGTTCTTCTTTCAAGGAATTTGTGCATTTTGAAGAGCCGATTGATTGGTCTCACGCGGCAGGTTCGGTGCAGAATATTTTGTCTGATGCTTTTGGAGCATTGGTTATTTTCGGGCTTGTTTCGGTTTTTTATGCACTACAAAAACATCGCCGGATTACAGAGAACGCTGACGAATTGGCAAGTTTTATTGTTGCTAAGAAACTATTGGCATTATTACTTTTAGCGGTTTTTGTAATCATCGCAATTCATGATTCGACAACTTGGTTTCGGACTGGAAAAGGTTATCCTTTTTTCGATGTTTTCTATACGGTTTTGATTTTCAGCGATATTTTGCTCGTCCTGATTTCGCTTCGTTATAATTCGACTTACAGCATCGTTTTCCGCAATTCTGGATTTGCCGTGGCGACTGTTATCATTCGTCTCGCGTTAACCGCTCCGCCAATTTGGAATGTCGGCATCGGGATTTTTGCCGTTGCTTTAAGTATTGGTTTAACTTATATTTACAATAATTTTGCGCTCTTTCCGCCGCATTCGGAAATTACTCACACGGTTGACGAAAAAAACTACGTAGTAAAAATTACGTAGTTTTACCTAAACATTTAAGTAGATGTTCGTAACTCATTGCGTAGTTTTGCGAATAGACGCAGTTTGTTTTTCGGCTCATACTCGCTTCTGTCATCAAATTGAAAGATATACAAGACCAAAATTTTTAATAGCTGGAAAAGTTATTTTCAGCTTTTTCGTGCAGTTTCAAATCAATAGAACGAGGCAAGTTTAATGCAAAGCACAAACGGCACTGTCGAAATTTCCGAATCGCTAAAAGAAGTAATTAATGAACTTAACAATCCGCAGACGGCTTCGGCTCTC
>DAORIL010000251.1:0-8738 GCA_035438525.1 Pyrinomonadaceae bacterium | reverse complement strand
ATGTCCGAGTGGTTATACTTCTCTGGGTGGGGTCATTAACTCTAATCCGGCAGCAGCAGTTTACAACAGTCGGTTGTATGTTTTTGCCAGAGGAACGGATGGAGCGATCTATTATCAAACCTCGACGACGGGAAGCAGTTTTTCAGGCTGGCAAAGTTTAGGCGGAATCTCACTTTCTGATCCAAGAACTTTCGTTGGTTCAAGTTTATTTGTTGAAGTAGTAGGTTCGGATAACAATTCGTATCGGCGAACTACAACGGATGGAGTAACTTTTGCCAATTGGACAGCTAGTGTTTCATCGCAGGCAGCAACGGTTCCATCAGTGTTGTTTGGAACTAGGATCTATACTTTTGTTAAAGGAACAGGAGGTAATCCTCATCTGTGTGTGACCTCGCAGTAAGAATACTTGAGGTTGAGGTAGATTCAATAAATTTTTCTAATAAAACTGTTTTCCTTCGTCTAAGATTTGAAAGAGAACTTAAAGAGTTTTACGATAAGCTGTGTGATTCGACGTTTAATTCTGCTGAGAACCTTTTTTTTTAGATAAAGTTTTCTCGGTTGTTACGACTAAAGATGGCAAAGGGGCTTCAATTAATTGTTGAAGTCTAGGAGCGGAATCTGATAAAGCAAACATATTAATAGAGTATCATTTTGCTGGTTTCATCACCGAAAAACTCTTTATCGCTTTTATTAACTCGCAGTTTGATTTTATTAATGTAGATGATATTGTAATTAGCTTAAAACAAAGGAGGGTTATCTTATTACATGAGTGAACTTTCTGAGATAAACCTTATTTAAGCTAAGCCATAAAAAGCCAATTTCAGTTTTATTTTTTTTTCTTCATTTTATAATTTTGGCATTACTTTTCAAGTGAATACTTTTATTTCAAAAAGGTAAAAAACGTTGTTTTTATTAAAAATCGGAGCCAATTCTGTAGTGTGAAGTTGGCACGATTTTGGCACGATTTGCATTAAATAATGTTCCTAAATGTTCTAAAATAGTCCGGCTTATGTTGGGCTTGTTTTTAGTTATAAGTATGTGTCCATTGGGTTTAGCAGTTTGATTTAATAAACAAATTACGCGTTCGCAATGCAGAGGTCAGGGGTTCGACCCCCCTCATCTCCATTTAGATTTTTCAATAGCTTACAAATTTCTTAGCTATTCTCTTTTAGGAAAATTCTACATTAAGAGTCCTTTTTATCTTTAGTGTTTTTTAATTTCTGATTTTAAAAGAGATTTAAAATTTTCCTGTAAAACTTAGCAAATCCTTAGATTCCGTATTCTGATCAAAGCTATTTTTGTTCTCATCAGATCAGAGTTTTCAAATGGCGAAAAGTGAAGATGAAATTATAAAAATCTCGCCTTCATTTCCGAAACAACAGACCGATAGTTTCCGCTTGGCAGCTTAAATTGGATAAAGCGAGAACGGGTATAATTTCCCAATTATTGTGTAAAATCCCCATTTATTAGGTGAAATTACTCAGCTCAAATTCCACTCCTAAAAATCTTGATTGGCGGAAAAAAAATAAGTAAAATTTATAAAATCAAATAACTTAATAAGTTAAGTCCTTAATGTAAAACAATGTTTAATATTGCGGTCTTTGGTATAGCATTTGCAAAATGCCAGTTCAAAGCAAAGACCCGGCCTATGGGTTACCCCCGAAATCTAAATAATCTGAGAATATAATATGAAAGTTAAGATAGTTGTTATTTGTATCTTTGTATTCGGTTGTTTGTTTTTTGGGGTTAAGTCGGATTTTCAGACAATTAAAGCGCAAGATAGAAATGGGAATGAATTCCCGGAAATCATTGTAATGGGTGAGCAGGCAATGCTTGGAAAGATAACTTTCAATCATTCCAAACATGCAATTCAAGGTCCGGGTGGTCTGGCTCCGATTGCCTGTGTTTTTTGCCATCACGTTGAACAGCCTTTAAGCGAAGCAGTAAAAGATCCTTTTCATAAGACTGTTTATCCGGCTGATCGAACAGTAACTCTCACGGCTGAATCATTTAAGGATTCTAATACTCCAAAAGTAACCGGCTGCCGAAATTGTCACATCAGAAAGGATGCTACTCCAACAATTCTCAAAGAAATTCCACAAATCACTGATGGAGAGAAAACTACCGTTCTAACCAATCACAACGCTTTTCACAGAAGGTGTGCAGGTTGTCACGACCGGGTGTTAAAAGATAATCCCGCATCAAATGCCCCTAAATCTACGCAATGCACCAGTTGTCATAAAAAGTCATAAAAATTAAACCTAAAAAAAGGTGGCAAGATCGACATGGCAAAGGAAAATTTAATTGAGCAAAAATTTCTGACGCAAAACGCCGAAATCGGAAATAAACCAACTGTTTGGGCATTTGGAGCGGTAGTAGTGAAAACATTGCGTTGGGTTGGTTCGGTGCGTTTCGGAATCGTCATGCTCCTGTTGCTGTTGCTGTGCTGTTTAATCGGCATGTTTATTATGCAGCAAAATATGAACGGTTTTCGTGAGTATTATCAGAATCTGATGCCGGCGCAGAGATTGGTTTACGGCAGTTTAGGTTTTTTCGACATCTATCATTCGTGGTATTTCACAGTTTTACTGACGCTGACCGGATCATCAATTCTTTTAGCTTCGATCTTCCGATTTTCAAAAGCATGGAAGTTTTTGCGTCACCCCAAACTAATTCCATCACAGGCTTTTATTACCTCATGTGAATTTCGGGCGGAATCAGAGGTCGAAGAACTTCCTGAAAAACAGACTGAACAGATCATCGAAAATTGGCGTGCTTTAGGTTTCAAAGCAAAAATAAATAAACAGGGAGAAAATATCATTCTCTTTGCGCAACGAAACGCCTGGAACCGTTTAGGAGTTCACACAACTCATTTTGCTTTGATAGTAATTTTTATTGGCGGTCTTTTAACCAGTTTTTATAGTTCAGGCGGAATGCTTGAAATTATTCCCGGTCAATCATCCAACCAAATCGTCAGTTTTGAGGGCGGAATCGAAGAAGACCAGATTGTTAAGAAACAATTGCCCTTTAAGATAGAGTGCACTGACCTTAGACAAGAACTAATTAAACCGGAGGGCGGTTTAGACCCGATGAACACGGTTGATTGGTTGAGTTATATAAAAATTATTGATGAAGGTAATGAAATTTCAGGCTTTGTTCATCTGAATGAGCCGTTTGATTATAGAGGCTATCGTTTCTTTCAGTCCAGTTTTGAACCGCAGGGTTATGCCCGTGAAATAACTTTGAGTTTGCAGCCTCTTGACGGAAAAAGAGCTCCACGAGAAGTAACCATACAACGAAATCAAACTGTCAATGTCGAAGGTATCGGCGAGATTTCATACAATCAGTTTTATCCTGATTTTTCAATTCAAAACCAAAAGCCGATTACGCTTTCGGGCAAATATAAAAATCCCGCAGTTCAGTTAAAAGTTAGAACTTTGGAGGGAAATACCCAACCGACGATTGCCTTTAATCCCGCCTTAGCCAGGGAATTCTATAGGAGCAGTGTTCGCAATGAACAATTTGAAAACCTGCTCATCGCCGATAATCAGGTAATTCTGAAAAATTTTGAAAAGGTGGCAGTTTCACACACTCTCACCGTGCAATACGACCTTGGGCGCGATCCCGTGTATGTGGGGTTTGTCTTATTACTAATCTCTCTCTCAGCAGTCTTTTTATTTTCGCACCAAAGAGTTTGGGCTTTGATTCAGCCGTCCGGAAACGGTTCAAAAGTTTATTTGGGCGGAGACACAAACCGATATAAAACGGTCTTTCAGGAACGCTTTAATTCATTGGTTGAAGCATCGATCAGAAAAGGGGGAATTGAAAATGAATAATGTAATAAAACAGTCCGGGGCATTGATTTCCCCGATTGAATTGAACATGTCGGAGCGATTAAAAGAATTTTTTCCCGTTGCCGCACCGATTATTTTAGCTGTCATTTTCATAGCTATCAGGCTTTTCTTCGGACAACAGGCTTTTTTATATGAGAGTGCATTAACAGTTTTAGCTCTGATGAGTTTTCTGACAGGATCGGCATTTTTAATAACGAACCTCTTTGTTAAAGCCAACTATTTAAATTATGCAGGTCTTATTTCCGTGGCTCTTGGTTATAGCTTTAATCTTTCGGGTTGGATGATCCGTTGGATTGAGGCGGGTGAAAAAGAAGGCTGGATCAAAGGCCGGATCTGGCGATATTTCCCGCTCGACAATCTTTATTCCTTGACGTTAGGTTTCTGCGCCGGAGCAGCATTGGCAACACTTTTTATCATTCGCAACCAAAAATACCGGATACTCGGCGTAATTTCGATGCCGATAATTTCTGTCATTATGCTTCAGGCATTTTTCTTTGGCGGTGAAATTAGAACCTTACCACCGATTTTAAACAGCTATTGGTTGCCGATGCATGTGACGACGGCAACTTTTGGTTACGGAGCCGCATTGGTCAGTTTTGGAATTGCACTGGCGTATTTGATTAAAGACCGAATTCGGATTGAAGCATTTGCGATCGTAGTTTCGCTGCTTGGATTATTGATTCTGAGTGTTGCCTGCGAAGGTAGTGTTTTGTTTCATGCCGAGTATGGGCCATCGGTGATGTTTGAAAACCAAGCTCTTCCGCTTCACTCAGTTTTGCCAACGGTCGGCATTGTGATGCTAATGGAAATTCTCATTTTACTCGCAACTTTGGTTTTGTTTATAGCCGGTTGGGATAAAACAAAACCTAATTTGAATATTTGGGGATGGAGAATCTTTTATTTAAGTATTGTAATAATGGGGATTAGCATCGGTTTGATTTTTTATCAGATTTCTCAAACGACTAATCCCAGTGTCTTGGCGACGACCAGAGACTATAGCGGGTTTGGTGCCTTTTTGGCGAAGCAGACACAAACAAATATTCCTCTTACACAACAGGCAGCAGTAGCACAAAATTGGATCAGTCAAAACGGTTCACGGCTGAATTTAAGTTACAGATCAAATCCGGTTGAGTTTGCGGCGCTCATCGCTTTATTCGTTTCACTTTTGATGACGGCTTTAATTGGTCTCAAACGGGAAGCGGTTGCGGAAGCTTTGCCCTCTCTTGAGATGCTTGATGGATTACTTTATCGCACCGTCGGGGTTGTAGTTCCCCTTTTGACACTGTTATTGATTACGGGCGCAGTTTGGGCAAATGAATCATGGGGTCGGTATTGGGGGTGGGATCCGAAGGAAGTAAGTGCACTCGTTTCCTGGATAGCCTTTTCCGGTTATTTACACCTGCGATTAGTTGGAGGCTGGAAAGGTCGCCGTAGTGTTTATGTCGTTTTATTAGGGTTCATTTTAGTCATTTTTACCTGGTTAGGCGTTAGCTTTTTGTTACCCGGTTTGCACTCCTACGCATAGTTAAAAAATATATGCCCCCCAAAAAGAAAATTACGGTAATTTTGTTGGTTTTAAGCATCGTTGGTGTGTTGGGGTGGACTCTGACAGGTTCTTCAAATGCTTCAACGGCTGTCAATCCTATAGTTACCAAACATAAAAAAATTGGGAAAACCGATTGTCAGGAATGTCACAGTGCAGTGGTCAAGCACAAGATAACGCATCCAGTAGCCGAAGATTGTGCGGGGTGTCACGAATATAAAGAAACCATTGATTCTGCCGAAGTTAAATTAGTGAATCCGGTTCCCGGATTATGTTTCACCTGCCACTCGGATAAACAGGAAGATTTTGAAAAGAAAAAATTCAAACATGCTGCAGCAGAATCGGATTGCACTGTTTGTCATAGTCCTCATTCAGCGGATGAACCGACACTTTTGAAGGACAAAGCAAATCAGCTTTGTTTTATGTGTCACTCGGATCAACAAGATGAAATAGAACACAAAGCATTTGCCCATGCACCAATCAAGGACGTTGGTTGTTCGACTTGTCACGATCCGCACACCGCGAATTTCTCACCTTTGCTCAAGGTCAAAGTCAATGAACTTTGCCTGACGTGCCATGGATTGCCCGTTGGCGATAAACCAAGCCAACCAGTTTTAACCGTTATTTTACACCGCCCAATGCCGGATAAATATTCCGATAAAGCAAAGAAAATATTTTTGGATAGGAATGGTTTGGGGCATCCGTATTTCAATCATCCGGTTGGTGGAGTTCCTGATCCTTCTCAGCCTGGTCAGATGATGACTTGTTTAAGTTGTCATAATCCGCACGCCGGAAAGGTTGTGCAAATGTATAAAGCTGATGTAGGTAAACAGGCACTGTGCGATAAATGTCATAAATAGAGGTTTTAGTATGTTAAGAAAAAAACTTTTTCTGCAAACAAAAGTATTTTTATTCCTGCTTTTAGTTGGAGCAATGGCGGTTATGCCTGCTTTAGCCCAAAAAAAGACGGGGAAAAAAGTAGAGAAAATTCCAAACTTGGTTTATCCGTTACCGCCCGAAAAACCGCGAATCCGGTATGTCGGTTCGGTTTCAAACAATCTTGACATTGAACCTCCGAAGCAAAAAGGATGGCTGCAAAAGTTAATAAATGAGGAAGAATCCACCCAAATTATCGGAATGGTGCGACCCATCAGTGTAGCGGTAGATTCAAAGGATCGCATTTTTGTAGCTGATTCTTTGACCTCTTCAGTTTTTGTTTTTGATTCAAAAATGAAAAAGATGGATTTGTTAGGAGTCAAAGGGCAAGGTCGTCTGGTTAATCCTTTTGGCTTAGCGATTGATAGCAAAGATAACGTTTATGTTTCTGATACAGCACTCAAGCGGGTCAATGTCTATAACTCCAATGGTGAATTGATTGCCTCTATCAACAAAGTTGGAAATGAAACACTTACCAATCCTGCGGGATTAGCCGTCGATGATTCAAATAATCGTTTGTTGATCGTTGATTCCCGGGCTCACAAAATTTTTGTCAGTGACCTTAATCAGTTAGGCAGCGGTGAATCTTTTGGTCAGAAGGGAGACGGTGACAGTGAGTTTTTCTTTCCAAGTTATGTGGCAGTTGATAAAGAAGGAGGAATCTACATTTCCGACACTTTGAATTTTTGCCTCAAGGTTTTCGATAAAAATTTTAAGTTCGTCAGACGGATAGGTGAACATGGAACCGGAATGGGGATGTTTGACCGACCGAAAGGAATCGCCTTGGATAGCGAAGGTCATATTTATGTAATTGACTCGGCTTTCAGTAATTTCCAGATTTTCAATAAAGACGGAACATTGCTGCTTTTTGTCGGAAATTATGGCGAAGAGCCGGGCTTTTTCCGTTTGCCGTCAGGATTATTTATTGACAAACACGACCGCATTTATGTTGCGGATCAAATAAATCGCCGAATTCAAATGTTTCAATATCTGGCGGAAAAGTAATTGAAAAAATTAAGAACGATTCAGCATTCTGAGGAAAGGTCTGAGAGTTTGAAAAGGGATTTGCACGACATCATCGAGATGTCAGGTAAAAAAAAGTTGACTGAAAATGGTCAGCAATATTTAAAGGAGGTGAATATGTTTATTAAATTTTCTAAAACATTGTTTTTGATGTTGACATTAAGCATTTTAACTTATGGACAATTGGCTAGCGACGGACCGAAAAATGCAATCGTCGGAACAAGCCATGATCTTCGGGGTAAATTCTCCGGGGCAACAGCCATTTGCGAATTTTGCCATGTGCCGCACAAATTCAATAGTTTATCAACTAACCCCCCATTGCTTTGGAATATGCAGGTAAAATCGGGTTCATACGCGACTTACAGCAGTTCCTCTTTCGATGGACAAGGGACAACTCGTGACCCAAGCACTGCCAGCACTACAAACGGGGCGGCTTATATGAGTCTGCTTTGTTTAAGTTGTCATGATGGAACTGTTACACAAGCATCATTCTATCAAGTGACACAAGGAATGGGCGGAGCAAGCATGTCGGGTTCATTTACCGCTCAAAACCTGGGTGGTTCTTCGGGACTTACTAACGATCATCCGGTCGATTTTATTTACAGTGTTTCTCTGTCAACCAATGACGGCGGATTAAAATCGCCGACAGAAGGGGCAGGAGTCAGAGTGCCTTATGTGGGAACTCCGGCACTACCGCTTTACAAAGATCAACCAGCTGATGTTAGTGGAAGAATGGAATGTGCAACCTGTCATAATCCGCACAGCAATACCAATCAGGGATTCTTGCGGATGACCAACAATGGCAGTGCCCTTTGCTTGAATTGTCACGGTTTATGATGATTCACGGGGAGGGGGAATCGTAATTGGGTTGGTTTCCCCGACCATTTTTTTTGGTGGAAAAAAGAGGTAATGTTATGAAAATAAAAATTGTAATTATGATAACCGGCATTGTCCTATTGGTGATAGGATTAGGCTTTATTTATCGCCAAGGCGAAGCTGCTAATGCGTCCACGGCTGAAGTAAAGCAGAATGAGCCGTCACCCACAGTTCAGCCAATGTCGACTGAGTCAGAGCCAACTTTACCGCAGCCTCAGGGACAATCAGAACCCCAGTTGCAGCCGGGGTCCCAGTTACAACCTGTGGCATCACCAATTACCAAAGAATCATCAGAATTTTTGTCAGTTCATAATTCGGTCACAAAATCAATCGAAATGCCAACAAAGACAGGCAAAATTGTAGAACTTCCAAAAGATATTGCCGCCACTGTCAACGATATCCCGATCACGAAAAAGCAACATGAAGAAGAATTAAACAGACTTTTGATTTCACCGGGCTCACATGGCGGAATTAATGCCGACAAAAAAGAAGAATTGAGTCAGCTT
>DAORIL010000250.1:0-8747 GCA_035438525.1 Pyrinomonadaceae bacterium | reverse complement strand
CGGAATGTCCGCGTTTATTGAGTTCATCTGCACACGCGAGACCTGCGGGACCCGAACCGATAACCGCTACCCGTTTATTTGAACGAATTTTTGGCGGATTTGGCGTAATCCAGCCTTCTTCAAAAGCGCGATCCATAATCGAAACTTCAATCTCCTTAATCATCACAGGCGGTTCGTTGATACCCAAAACGCAAGAACTTTCGCACGGTGCAGGGCAAACTCGTCCGGTAAATTCGGGGAAATTATTGGTCAAAGCCAAACGACGATAAGCTTCCTGCCACTGCTCGCGATAAACGAGGTCATTCCATTCAGGAATAAGATTGTGCAGAGGACATCCGGTCGTTAATCCATTAACGATTTGTCCGGCATGGCAAAAGGGAATTCCGCAATTCATACAGCGTGCTCCCTGTTTTTTAAGTTCAGACGCGGGCAAATGTTCGTGAAATTCGTTCCAATTTCCGACACGATTCTTTGGCGTTGCCAAAATCGGTAACGTCCGTTCAAATTCTAAAAATCCTGTGGGTTTGCCCATTTTTTTTAAAGTGAACAGTGGTTAGTGGTCAGTGGTCAGCAAGAAGAATTGTATTTTCTGACTACTGACTACCGACCACCGACCACTGCTGTAAATGCCTTTATTTCTGCTTCTTCAGGTGTAAATCCTTCCGCGAGAAAAGTTTTTTGTGTTTCGATAACGCGGCGGTAATCGTGTGGAATAACTGCTACAAATTCCTTGATCGCATTATCCCAATCCGCCAAAATTCCTTTTCCTAACTCGCTTGCTGTAAATTCAACATGCTTTTCGATTAAGTTTTTGACGAGTGCAATTTCTTCTTTCGATTCATCGATCAATTTCGTTAAACCGACCATTTCACGGTTGCAGAGTTTTTCAATTTCGCCCGATTTATCAAAAATAAATGCCATTCCGCCCGACATTCCTGCCGCAAAATTTTTGCCGACTGTGCCGAGAATAACGACTCGTCCACCCGTCATATATTCGCATCCGTGATTGCCAACCCCTTCAATTACTGCGCTTACACCGCTGTTACGAACACAAAATCTTTCTCCGCCAACGCCCGAAATAAAGGCTTCGCCCGAAGTTGCACCATAAAAAGCCGTGTTGCCGATAATAATATTTTCGTCCGCTTTGAAAGTCGCATTTTTCGGCGGATAAACGATAATTTTTCCGCCCGAAAGACCTTTACCGATGTAATCGTTGGAATCGCCTTCAAGCCGTAAAGTCATTCCTTTCGGGACAAATGCGCCAAAACTTTGTCCGGCTGAACCTTTGAAATTTAGCTGAATCGTATCTTCTGCTAATCCTTTTGAACCGTATTTGCGTGTAATTTCGCTGCCTGTAATTGTTCCAACTGCACGGTCTTCGTTAGTAATCTGTAAATCTACGGTAACTTTTTCACTTTTTTCGATGGCAGGTTGGCAAATTTCTAAAATCGTTGAAACATCCAAAGTTTTTTCGAGTTCGTGAAGCTGTTCGATTTGTTTGAAACGTCCTGTTTCGGCAGAAATTGTGGGCGGATTTAAGATTGCCGAAAAATCTAAACCGAATTTATTGAGTTCGCTTGTTTCCAAAACTTCGTTATTTCCGACCATTTCGTTAAACGTTCTAAACCCAAGTTCCGCCATAATTTCGCGGACTTCTGCGGCGATAAAACGCATAAAATTAACAACATTTTCCGGCTTTCCGCTAAATTTTTCGCGCAGTTTCGGATTTTGTGTGGCAACTCCCACAGGACAAGTATTCAAATGGCAAACTCGCATCATCACACATCCGAGCGTGACAAGCGGAGCAGTCGAAAAGCCGAATTCTTCTGCGCCGAGCAAAGCCGCGATAATCACATCACGTCCTGTTTTTAGTTGTCCATCAGTTTCGAGTTTGACGCGGCTGCGTAAATTATTGAGCAAAAGAGTTTGATGCGTTTCTGCCAAACCAATTTCCCAGGGAATTCCAGCGTGTTTGATGGATGAAAGAGGAGATGCACCCGTTCCGCCATCGTGCCCACTGATTAAAATTAAATCGGCTTTAGCTTTGGCAACTCCGGCGGCAATCGTTCCAACTCCTGCTTCTGCAACGAGTTTGACGCTGACATTTGCTTTTCGATTCGCATTTTTCAGGTCAAAAATAAGTTGCGCCAGATCTTCAATCGAATAAATATCGTGATGCGGCGGCGGTGAAATCAACCCAACTCCGGTCGTCGAATTTCGCGTTTTGGCAATCCACGGATAAACTTTTGAGCCGGGAAGCTGTCCACCTTCGCCCGGTTTTGCGCCTTGGGCGATTTTGATTTGAATTTCTTCCGCACTGACTAAATAATTACTGGTCACTCCAAAACGCCCCGAAGCTACTTGCTTGATTTTACTAATTTTACGGTCGCCGTTTGGTTCAATTTCAAAGCGTTCTTCGTCTTCGCCGCCTTCACCCGTGTTACTTTTTCCGCCGAGACGATTCATCGCAATTGCCATAGCTTCGTGGGCTTCCTGGCTGATTGAGCCGTAAGAAACTGCACCTGTTTTGAACCGCTTAACTATCTCATCAATTGATTCAACTTCTTCTAATGGAACACTTTGGCGCGATTTGAATTTGAATAAACTACGAAGTGTGGCGCGAGTTTCTTCCTGCTGATTGACGGATTCACTATATTTTTTGAACAGAGAAAAATCACCTTCTCGACAGGCTTTTTGTAAAGTATGAATCGTAGTTGGATTAAAAAGGTGAAATTCGCCTTCCTTGCGCCATTGATAATTTCCGCCAACACTCAATGTTTCTAAATCTTTACGGCGGAAAAATGCTTTGCGGTGACGTTCAATTGCATCAGTCGCAATTTTGTCTAAACCGATGCCGCCGATTTTGGTTGGAGTGCGCGAAAAATATTTTTCAACTACATCTTCATTGATGCCGATTGCTTCAAAAATTTGTGAACCGAGATAACTTTGGACAGTCGAAATTCCCATTTTCGACAAAACTTTGACCACGCCTTTTTTGACTGATTTGACGTAATTAGCAATTGCTTTTTCTTCGGGAATGTCCAGAAATCCTTGTTTTATTTGGTCATGAATAGTGTCAAAAGCTAAATACGGATTGATTGCAGTTGCACCGTAACCAAGCAAAAGAGCAAAATGATGAACTTCGCGCGGTTCACCGCTTTCTAAAACAAACCCAACTTGGGTGCGTGTTCCTTCGCGGATAAGGTGATGATGAATCGTCGAAACAGCGAGCAGAGCAGGAATCGGAACTCGATATTCACTCATCATTCGATCCGACAAAATAAATAGATCGTAACCATTTTTGATGGCTTCGCTGGCTTGATGGCACAAACCTTCCAATGCCCATTCCAGTCCTTGGGTGCCATGCTCACGGTCAAAAAGCATCGGAATCGTCAGCGATTTCATTCCGGTTTTGCCCCAATCGCTTTCCGAATCACCCAACAGACGCAATTTTTCTAATTCTAGATTAGTTAAAACAAACGAATTTAATTTAATTTGTCGTGCACAAGCCGGACTTGGCTCAAGCAAATTTTCCTCACGTCCGATGTAAGTATCGGTAGCAGTGACAAGTTCTTCACGAATTGCGTCCAACGGCGGATTGGTGACTTGAGCAAAAAGCTGTTTGAAATAATTGTAAAGCAGTTGCGGTTTGTTTGATAAAACAGCTAACGGTGAATCATTTCCCATCGAACCGATTGCTTCTGCACCGTCTTTAAACATCGGAGTCAGCAAAATCCGAACATCTTCTTCGCTGTAACCAAAGGCTCTCTGACGCTGCAAAACTGTTTTATGATTCGGCGAGTTTACAAACGGCGGATTAGGTAAATCATTTATAGAAAGCAGGTTATCGCGTAACCATTCGCCATAGGGTTCGGCAACAGCAAGATTTTGTTTGATTTCTTCATCTGCTACAATCCGATGATTTTTGGTATCAACCAAAAACATTTTACCGGGTTGCAAACGACCTTTACGCTCAATATTTTCGGGTTCGACATCAAAAACGCCTACTTCGGAAGCCATCACAACCAAACCATCTTTGGTCACATAATAACGTGACGGGCGCATTCCGTTGCGGTCTAAAACTGCGCCGATAATTTCGCCGTCGGTAAAAGTAATCGAAGCCGGACCGTCCCAAGGTTCAAGCAAACATGAATGGAAACTGTAAAAATCACGCTTCTTTTCGTCCATCAACTCGTCATTTTCCCAAGGCTCAGGAATCATCATCATCACAACATGCGGCAAAGTCCGTCCGGCTAAATGTAATGTTTCGAGCGTGTTATCAAAAGCTCCCGAATCCGAAGCATCGCCATCAATAACGGGCAAAAATTTATACAAATCATCTCCGAAAAGAGACGATTTCATCTTGCCTTCGCGGGCGAGCATCCAGTTTTTATTGCCGCGCAAAGTATTTATTTCGCCGTTATGGGCAATGTATCGAAGCGGTTGAGCGCGATTCCAATTGGGAAAAGTATTGGTGCTGAAACGTGAATGAACGAGTGCCAAAGCCGTTTCAAACTCCTCGTTTCGTAAGTCAGGATAAAAGTTCGGAAGCTGCCCGGTCGTCAGCATCCCTTTGTAAATAATGGTTTTAGTCGAAAGCGAGGAAAAATAAAATTGTTCGGCAAGTTCGGCATCTTCGCGGGTCAAAAGTTCCTTTGCCCAACGCCGGATAACGAAAAGTTTGCGCTTAAATTGTTCGGTGTCGGGCGTGTCGTTGCCTTTGGCAATAAAAATTTGTTTGATAAACGGCTGCGATTTTGCAGATGCAAGCCCAAGCATCGAATTATCAAAAGGAACGTCTCGATAACCTAAAAACCACTGACCTTCTTCGGCAATCGTGCGCTCTAAAACTTCTAAACAATGATTTCGTTTAGCTTCATCCTGAGGCAGAAAGAGCATTCCAACTGCATAATCATCAGGTGTGGGCAAAGTTATGTGCAATTTTTCACATTCGCTTTGAAAAAAACTGTGCGGGATTTGAGCCAGAACTCCTGCCCCATCGCCTGAATTCGGATCAGCGCCGATTGCGCCGCGATGCTCCATTCTCCGCAACAATTCAAGAGCGGTTTTCAGAGTTTCATGAGACTTGCGACCATAAATATCCGCGACAAAACCGACTCCGCAAGAATCGTGTTCATATTCCGAATCATACAGTCCTATCCGCTTTCTCATCCGCCCTACCTCACAATTAAAGACGCTTATCCATTTTATCGCATCAATAATAAAATGTTATCTATTATTTTTAAAGATAATTTTAACTTTGTGTCAAAAGTGGCTAGATTATACACTTGTTTATTCAAAAACCGTGTATGAAAGTTTTTAAACGCAGTAATGAATGAATTTAATGATTAAGAATAGAACAAAGCAATTAATTTTAAAGTAGTTTAAGGCAACTCTTCGATCAATCTTTCAATATCGCTTTGGTTATTAAAAATATGCGGCGAAACTCGCAGACGAACACCACGCGGCGAAATAATTACATTTTTGGTTTGTAAATAATCTGCAACTTCTGATGAATGTTGTCCTTCTTTTGGCATTAAACTGACAATTTGGGATTTCTCCCCTTTAGCGCGTGAGCTGATGATATTGTAATTTTTAGAGGGTAAAAGCTCGCATAAATAATCAGTTAATTCTTCTAAATAGTCTTGAATTTTACTTGCACCGATTTCGTGCAAAATTTTGAGGCTTTGTTCGAGTCCGTAAAAGAGTGATGAGCTATTGGTTCCAGATTCCCAAGCCAATGCGTTAGGTTTCCAATCTTGTTCATAATCATCAAAATCCCAGGGCGTTTCGACCGAAATCCAACCAACCAAAGTCGGTTCAACTCGTTCACGAGCGCGATCACTGAGATAAATAATTCCACAGCCTTCGGGCGAGAAAAGCCATTTGTGGGACGCACCGCAGGCAATATCTACAAATTGATTCGGTAAATCAAACTCGGTGACACCGAAAGCTTGAATAATGTCAACCGCAAATAATGCGTCCACTTCTCGTGCTGCCCGTCCGATGCGTTCCAAATCTGCCTTAAAACCCGAATTAAATTGCACTGCGCTGATTGAAACGAGTTTGGTATTTGAATCAATTAAACTGATAAATTCATCTAAATCAATTCGTCCGTCGCGTTCGGGAACAGTGCGAAGTTCTACTCCGAATTTGTCCCGCACCATTTTCCAGGCGTAAAAATTCGCCGGAAATTCTTTGGCAAATGTCACGATATTATCGCCTTCCGCCCAATTCAATCCGTTAGCAATGGTCGAAAAACCGTCCGAAGTATTTCGCAGAAATGCAACATTTTCGAATTTTACTTTGAGCATTTCCGAAACTAAAATCCGGCAGCGTTTTTTCGTATCCAGCCACTCCTGCATATTGATCGTTCCGTTTTCGGAAACGTCACGCAGTTGTTTGGTGACAGCTTCGACTGCAACAGTTGGCATTGGCGAAACTGCGGCACTATTCAAATAAACATATTTTTGCGTTACGGGAAAAAGTTGGCGAATCTGTTCGTTCATAATAAATTGGTAAAATGATTAAAGTTTGGGTAATTTTTCTCTGATTTTAGAATTGATTTGAATTTTTGTCTCGAATAAATCAAAGTCGCTTTGAAAGTTTCAAAGACTGCTTTACTATAAAGTTCGGTAACAGTTTTATTATGTTCGATTTTACCAAAAAAAAACAGCCCGACTTTGGCGTAGTTAGTGCTGATGACGATCAGGATATTGAAGTTCATCAATTAAAAGTTGCCTCACGACAAGGAATCTGGCTGGAAGTTTTTAAACTCATCCGCGACATCATTTTTGTTTGGGCGGTTTTTATGCTGCTCCTCGTTTTTGTCGCTCAACCCGTTGTCGTCGAAGGAACTTCGATGTTGCCAACTCTTCATGAAGGTGAGCGATTAGTGGTCAATAAACTGATCTATTATAAAATCCAGGGTTATAGTTGGGGACACCTCGAACGCGGCGATGTCGTTGTTTTTTGGTATCCGCGCGATCCTGACAAAAGTTATGTTAAGCGAGTGATTGGATTACCTGGTGATACGGTCGAAATGCGAAACGGGATTGTTTATGTCAACGGACAGGTGATGCACGAATTTTATCTTGATTCAAACTACAATCAAGCGGGCGGAAATCTGCAGCCGAAAAAAGTTGACGAACATTATTATTTCGTGATGGGTGACAATCGGGATAATTCGTCCGATTCGCGTTATTGGGGCTTAGTGCCGGAAAAATACATTTACGGTAAAGTCTTTTTCCGCTTTTGGATGCCGTCAAATATCGGTCGAGTTCCACGCGGAGAATATGAACTAAACGAAGATTCATCAAGTAATGACACTCGCGCTGAAAATGATTCAAGATAATTTTTTAACGCAAAGACGCAAAGTTTTTAAGATAATTTAGAACAAAAATTTTTCTTGAATTTAGACTTTTTACTTTTTACTTTTTACTTGAATTCTTTTGCGTCTTTGCATTGAATAATCTATTTTATAAAAAATGAACTTATCAAAAACAGCAATTTTAGTTTTAGAAGACGGACGCACTTTTCGCGGAAAATCTTTTGGTGCGGAAGGCGAAGCCTACGGTGAAATGGTTTTTAATACCTCAATGACCGGTTATCAGGAAATTTTGACCGATCCGAGCTATGCGGGGCAGCTTGTTTGTATGACCTATCCGCTGATTGGAAATTACGGGACAAATGAAGAAGATGTCGAATCCAGAAAGCCGTGGGTTGAAGGTTTTGTAGTCAAAGAAGCCAGCCGGATCGCTTCAAATTGGCGAGCGACCGAAACGCTTGATTCATATCTCAAACGACATAAAATTGTGGGGATTGAGCAGATTGACACTCGTGCGCTCGTCCGTCATATCCGTGACAAAGGCGCAATGCGAGCCGTCATTTCCACCACCGATTTGGACGAAAAAAGTCTGTTGGAAAAAGTTAACCAATCGCCTGAAATGCAAAATCGGGAACTTGCCAGTGCGGTTACAATCGAAAAAAGTTACGACTATTCGGCTCAAAATTCGGCAAAATATCACGTTGTAGCGTTTGATTTTGGAGTTAAAACCAATTCTCTCCGTGAGTTTGAAAAATTTGACTGTCAAACTACAATTGTTCCGCAAAATACTTCTGCGGAAGAAGTTTTAGCGATGAAACCTGATGGGATTTTTCTTTCTAATGGTCCGGGCGATCCGGCTTCAATGCAAGAAGTCGTGGCGGAAATTCAGAAATTAACTACTTCAAATGTGCCAATGTTTGGAATTTGTCTCGGACATCAGATTTTAGGGCAAGTTTTCGGCGGAAAAACTTATAAATTAAAATTCGGACATCGCGGCGGAAATCAGCCGATTAAAAATCTGGAGACGGGAAAAGTTGAAATCACTTCGCATAATCACGGGTTTGCCGTGGATGCAAAATCGCTCCCTGCTGATGTCGAAGTCACACATATCAATTTGAACGATCAAACCGTGGCGGGGTTAAAACACAAAAAATTGCCGATTTTCAGCGTTCAGTATCACCCGGAATCTGCGCCGGGACCACACGATTCGGAATATCTTTTTGAAAGTTTTATTGAATTGATGGAAAAAAGTAAATAAAAAATAAAAAATGGACTAAAGGTTTATTTCTTAATTAAATCGTTAACTTTTTTAGTCAGAGTTTTAACTTGAGTATTGTTAGGATTTGTCGCTGATAGCTTTTCCAGTTTGTTCTTGGCTTCTTTGAGCATTCCTTTTTCGATCATAAAATTTAGCACTTCT
>DAORIL010000249.1:0-8836 GCA_035438525.1 Pyrinomonadaceae bacterium | reverse complement strand
ATGCCGAAGCCTATTTTGTCAGGGCAAATCTTTACGAATCGTGGGGCAAAGACAATCTGGCAAACGCTGACCGTAAAAAGTGGAAATCATTGGGCGGAGAGGCTTTACCGGGATTTGAGGGGCGCAGAAGAGTTCTTTTTCCGCAAGCTGATTTTGATGCCAAGTTGGCTTCAAACGCGCTTCAACCCGGAACTTCAACCCTAATCGGACGAGCCTGTGCCTACTACAACGGGCTCAAATTTGATGCCAATTATGTCAAAGTAATGCTCTATCCAGTCACACCTTATTTTGAAAAATGGTATCAACTGCGGGAGAAAAAAGAGGATAAATCAACCAACGTTTTTATCAATCGTGAAGCCACCAAATACGCGATTTCAACCCAAACGAACGGCGACGGAAAATTCGTTTTCAGCCGTTTGAAACCGGGCAAATATTTTGTGCAGATGCTATTCAATTTTCAGCAAATAAAGACTTCGCGGGTTTACGAAGGCTCCGATTACGACACCGATTATTATTCGCTCAGAGATTATTACGTTCCACGCGAAAGCCGTCTGGAAAAATTTATCGAGATCAAAAAAGACGGCGATACGGAGAAAGTTACGCTCAAAAATCGAATTGCCCTTTTAGGCTGCCGCGATTTACCGTTCTAAATTAAATATGAAAAATGCAATCTTTTTAATTTTAATGATCTTAATATTTTCGTTTTCGTCATTTCCGCAAAACAAAAAAAAGCAGAAAGCTAAACTAAACGAAGATAATTATTTTGCCCCGACCTTGACTGCTGAAGAGATCAGCCGAAGAGTTTTAAAACTCATTGAGAGCATAGACGCTTTAGATAAAATCTCGCCCAAAAATCTCGAAAAAATAATTGGCGGTAAAGTTGATTTTAACGAAAATGATCGCAACAGCTACGGTTATGCGGGAAAAATTGCTGATTCCGAATGGTTCTATCAAATATTTTCGCTGACGGAATTGAAGGGGGAAACTGTCAGACGTTTAGAATTCTCTTTTGAAAGACAGGACGACAAGGAAAATGATTTAACTCCTGTTTGCGAATTTTCTTTTGAAGACTACAAAAAAGAATTAACCAAGATGCCCTTTACCGTTACTCCTTATTACGGCGAACACGGCAGATTTTTATATTGGCACTTTGAGAAAAATTCAGTTCAGGTAGATTTAAGAACTTACAAAAATAATTCAAAAGAGTGCGTTAAAACTGCTTGGATACAAATTTTATAACTATATGTATAAACAATTATTTATCTCGCTTTTATTAATAATTACCTTTGGCGTTTTTTTAGCAAACGCTCAATCAAACTTATTCGGCAAATATTATTACGACACCAAAATTGATGAAGGACGACACAATTTCAGATTGCTTTTTGAATTAAAAAACAAAAATGTTGCAGTCTATTCAAATGAACAAGACGGCGAAGAGACGCAAAAACGCTTCGGCATTTGGACTTTTAATAAAAAATTGAATCAAATCACGGTCTTAATGCCGCCCGTTAAAAATAATCCGCTGATGGGGCAAAGCACCAAATTGACTTTTGTTTTCAAAATAGTTGGAAATAACCTAAAACTAATTAAAGATCTGCCTTACAAGAACGGTAATGGTGAAATTTATCAGCAGATGTAAACATTATGAAACTGTTTATTTTAATTATTATTTTATCCGTCAATCTTTTTGCTCAAACTGCGGAATTTACTGAAGCAAAAGGTTCGGCAACTGGCGAAACAGACAGTTTTTCCAAATGGAATTTTGAAATTGGCCTGGATAAATTTGAAATCCGGGACAACGGACGCAGCAAGAAAATAAATAACAAAAAGGCTGCAAAAAGTTTTCTGCTTCCGCTTAGCAAAAATGAAATGCTCGAAATTCTTTATTTCGCTTCATACAAAAAAGATTTGATTTTTGTTTATGGAGCAAAAGAAAGCGGCTATGGAATCGGTTATATTTCATCATTTAACCCGACTACTTTGAAATTGAAATGGAAAGCAATTATCAACGGATTTAATGTCGGAAAAGGCTTGATTGAAAATCAATTTGCTTATCTGACGGCTATCGGTTTTGTCGGAAAAATAGATTTACTAACCGGAAAATACGTTTGGAAACACGACAATCTTTATCGAAAGTATAAGAAAAGCGGAGCATTTAATTTTTTTGAAGTTCCTGAAATCGAAGGAAATACAGTTATTTTTTCCGAAAACGTAGAAAATCTTCCGCCCAATATTCTAGTTATCAATAAAACCAGCGGAAAAATTCTGCAGTCGGTAGTCAACTAATTATGAAATATTTTTTACATTTTACATTACTTTTAATTATTGCAATCACAATCGGCTGCAGTTCTAATTCAAATATTGCCAGTGGTGGTCAATCACAAAACTCTGCTACGGGAAATAAAGCAATTTCAGCCGAAAACAAAACGGCAGAAAATAAACCAACGCCCGAAACAATCAAAAGCCCGCCAATAGACGAAATGCCTAAATTCAAAAAAGGCGAGACTTATAAATCTGTCCGCGAAAAACTGATCAAAGCCGGATGGACACCTTTTAAATCAAAAGATGCCGATAAATGTTTAGAAGGCGATGAACGCTGCCAAGGTTTTCCTGAAATGGAAGCCTGCGCCGGAACAGGTTTGGGAAATTGCCGTTATCTTTGGAAAAAAGGTGGTAAAACTTTAGCAATTTTTACAATTAGTGATTCACCGATTTATGACGGACAGGAATTTATCAAAGCCTCACAACAGAGCGAATCTGACAGAAATGATACAAGATGGCAAGGTAAAGCCTTAGTTCATACGCCCCCATCCAATGTCCGCGAATCGCCTGCCGGAAAGGTAATCTGCGTGATTCGGGAAAAGAAAACAATTATGGTTCAAGGTTCAACCAATATAGCTGACGATGACGGTGAATGGATTCGCACTAATGCGTGCGGAAAACCTGGTGTAATTCATTCATCACAAATTAATTTGGGAAATTAAGAACTGCCCGCCCCCTCAAATTTTAGATAAGTATTTTAGAAAAATTATGTTGAAAAAATCACTTTTAGCATTATTGATTAGCTTATTATTTTCATTGTCGGTTTTTGCCGACCAAATTTCTTATGTTACTAAAGAAAAAGCTGATCGAGCAGTGGAAACATTGTCCGAACAGCTTCAAATTAAACATTTTTGCGCTCCCTGTCGGGACAAAGTTGCTATTTCGGAAGATGTAAAAAAAGTTGAAGCCGTCGTCAGCAGTGAACCTGCACCTGCCGGAACTTCTAAACACCCAAAACTATGGGAAGTTAAAGTGAACAATGTAGGAATTGATTTTGCCTACGTTTATGTTCAAACTCTCTCAAATCAAACCTGGCGAAATATCGGAATCATCCTCAGTTTGCCGGTTGAGGACGTGCCGGAATTTTTGCCCGCAAGTGCTTTAGGAAACCCTGCAAAACCCGTTTTTACTCCGACTCCGGCTCCAACTTATAATCCGCCGCCTGTTGCAGATTCGAATTTAGGCAAATGGACTCCTGTCGTTGAAATGGATAATCAAATTTTCCCCTCGTATTATCTGGCGACGGCTACACAACCGAGACAAACCAGCAAGTTAGAACGAGTTATCGGAGATTCAGCAGGAAAAATCGGAATGCACATCATCAATCCGAAAGAAAATACTAAACTTAAATTTACTTTCAGCATTGATCCGGTCATCAGTTATCAGGAATTTGAAACAACCCTTAAAACTAAAGGCGATTACTATCAAATTTATCCATTCGTAGTGTGGAATTGGGAGGCTTTGAAAAAATACAAAAAACCGACTCCAGCTAACGCTAAATTTCAAATATTTTTGGACGGTCAGTTGGTCGGCGAAAAAACAATTGTTGTCCGAATCCGCTCGATCAATGAATCCGTTTTGGCTTATAGTTATTTTTTGGACGATGACCGTTGGGCAGATACTAGTTGGTCGTTTGCTGCCTACGTCAACGAAGACCACGAATGGATTGACCAACTTTTAAAAGAGGCTCTGGATACAAAGATTATCAATTCATTTACAGGCTATCAGGAAGATTCAAAAAAAGTTCTGCTGCAAGCCTTTGCTATTTGGTATATTCTGCAAAAACGCGGATTCAAATACAGCAGTATTACTAAAACTTCGGGCAGCGGGACGAGCGAAAAAGTCTTTAGTCAATACGTTCGGCTGTTTGATGATGCGATTAAAACTTCACAGGCAAACTGTGTTGACGGCACGGTGTTAATGGCTTCTATTTTGAAAAAAATCGGATTCCGGGTGGCGTTGGTCAACATTCCCGGTCATTGCTTTTTAGCATTTGATTTAACGGGCAAAGGCGATTGGCGCGGACTGGAAACAACGATGATGGGAAATGTTGATCTGGATTCATTCGGAGATGAAAAATCCAAAGCTGATGCTTCACTGAAAAATTTTCTTGAGGCGATAAATACTGGAACGGCAACGCTTTCAGAGAGTATTTCGAACATTAAAGCCGGAAAAACGCAATATAATTTTGTCAATATTGACGAAGCCCGCCAAAATGGAATATTTCCGATTTCTTGGTAAGCGGCAGAAATATTTCTAATCTTGATAAATCAAAGTATGGAGCGATAGAAATTTAGACCATCGCTCTACTTATTTCCAATATCAAAAATTATTTTCGCCGCTATTTTTGATAATCTTCAGTAAATTTTATTTGCGTTATTTCATAAATTCACTGGCAATGATGTCCAATTGAAACGGTGTGATTCCGTCATCAACTGAAAATATTTTGTTGGCTTGTTTTTTGCCCAAAACCAATTCGCCCCGCGCTTTGATATGCAACGAAAACAAATCGTAAAGCGTTGTTTTGGTTAGATTTGTCAT
The DNA here is from genome assembly GCA_035438525.1 of Pyrinomonadaceae bacterium. GTDB lineage: Bacteria > Acidobacteriota > Blastocatellia > Pyrinomonadales > Pyrinomonadaceae > JAIBCC01. The sequence goes on along the minus strand of DAORIL010000249.1, from coordinate 3,973 downwards.
TGCTCTGAGCATTAACGAAATGCCTGACAAATTATTGGCGACATTGTTCCAACTTGGATATTTTTTGAGCGCAATATCGGTCCAAATAACTTGTTTTTCAGCCAAATCAATTATCAACGGCAAACAGATTTTGGTATCGGAAGCAACATCAATTTTGTTTTGGACGGTTCTTGGCTCGAATATTTCACCCGAATCAGCGTGCGTCCGCGCCATCCAACCCGCAAAACATTCGGGCAAATCGCAAAACGGCTGATTTGTAAAAGAGTTAATTGCCATCACCACAAACCGCACATTTTTTTCGATAAGTTTTTCTAATTCAACATCTATGAACTCCGCCGCACCTTCGGGAGCATCCACAATATCGCCGCTGTGACATCCGCCAAAACCTTTCAGATTATAATACGAAAGCACATCAACGTAATTGTAATTGGTATCAAACATCGCGGCTGATAAATCAATGTCTGTCCGATATTTACCGTTTTTCCACCAAATAAAAAAGCGTAAAACTTTGGTTTTGGGCAACATCATTTTACTTCCGCGCACGATGGTTTTTAAGGCTTTGGCGGCAGATCGCTGCGAAAACGGGACGAGATAATCTTTTAATTTTTCATCTAAAAAACATTTCCCAAGTGGCGGAAGCTCTGCAAATCGAGCAGTTAGCGTTTCTTCGCAAATCGCGGTGACGGCTTTTGGAATTGCAAATGAAAACGGAGGTAATTTATTTTCGATGCCCTGAACTTTGGCAACTTCGCCTTTTGGAAAGAAAACACGCAACGATTTAGGTGAATTTCGATACTCAAAATGCGTCATTACTTGCAATAAGACAGGTGTCGAAACCTGCGGTGCAAGTTCGGCAAAAGATTCTAAAACGAACGGCGCGTCCGTTTCGCTCAAGCGCAAAAGTTGGTCTAAACGGCGAGCAAAATCTCCGGCGCGAGGCTTTAATAATTCAACTACTTGGGCAGAATTTTTCGATAATAATGCGCCTTCAATTTTGCCGTTAAATGTTTGAAAAGGTTTATTGTTACGCAGAATATCAAATGCTTCAAACGAGCGCGGAAATCTCGTTTTGAATTCGCCGACGTGCAACCTTTCCCCCAACCGGATCCAACGCTTTTTCCAGCGCAGCATATCTTCGGTCAGATTGCCGCAGCTTTCCAAAAGTTCAAGCAGAAATTTGCGTTCCCGCCGCGAAATTTTGACAAACCTGGTCGCCTTTGCCAACGAAACATCGCCACCGCACATCGCACAGGCGAGACGTAAAATATCCGTTGCAGTTTTCAGATGCTTTCGCAAAAATTCGGTTGCGCCTTCGACAAAAAACATCTCTGCGCCAAGATACGCGAGATTCTCTTTCTGCGGAATTTCGGACGGAATTAAATCAAAGATATTTTCTTTGTAATTGTTGATATACCAGGAAATATCGTTTTTATCCTGCTCGGAAATCGAAGTATTAGACGCAACAATTTGGGTAAAAATCTGCTCAAATTCCTCTTTTGTGCCAAGTTCGATAATTTTCAGTTCGATTTTATCCTGCAAAATCAGACGCGGTTCTTTGACATAATTTGGCAAGCGATTGGTCAAATAATGAATCAGCGCATTGATATAAAGGCGCGATTCTGCCATTTCCATTACTTGTTTGGGAAAATTCGGGTAGAAAGGATTAAAGATGCGATGCGCCCCAACGAGTTGTTTTAAGCCGTCAACCAATTCATTATAAAATACCGTAACGTCTTCGAGTGACAGAGTTTGCAGTCTTTCAATGAGTTCCGCCGAAAATGCGTAGCCAAGACTTTCGATATTTTTCAACATCGCTGAAACATAGTTTATCGGTAATTCTGAATTGCCTTTTTCGATGAAAACTTTACCGCGGCGGCGGAGGTAAATGACGTTATTCATATACTTTGAGAAGTTTGGAAATTGGCGACGCTAATTGGAAATTTTAGAAGGAAGCACCGCCATAGCCAAACTTTTGCGGAAACTGAAAACTCTATTACCAAGATTCGAACTTTAGAAGGAAGAATCTTCATAGCCGCGTGAAAGATTATACGAGTTATTTTGAAAGATTTAAAAACTATTTGATCGAATAACTCGACACGTTCCATTTTCCGTTTTCGATTTTCAAAATTACGGTTTCAATTCCCGTCGGAAATTTGGTAAATGAGCTTTCAAAATCGGCGAAAATAGTTTGCGAATCGGGAGAGGTAATACTTTTGAGTTTTCTTGATTTGAATTGTCCGACTTGTTTAAGGAGCGGTTGTAAAGCAATCTGCCATTTGTCTTTTGCATATTTGGCTTTGAGTTCAGCAGAAATAAATTCCCAACTTTCGGCAAACTTTCTGGTATTAATCAATTGCAGCCAATCTTCGACGATTTTTTGGAACTTCAATTTTTCTGAATCAGAAAGTTTGTCGGGAAATAATTCGTTAATAATTATTTGAGCAAAGTCGTCCGGTGCCATTCCGATAAATCCTGCGGCATCAGGGCTTTCATCCGAATTCACTTGAACGGCAATCGCAAATTTGTAATTGGGAAAATAGCGCATTTCCGAAAGATAGCCGGGAAATTCGCCATCGTGTCCGTAGGCTGTGCCGAATTTTGTCTGCAAAATTTCCACGCCTAATCCGTAATTTTTACCCTCGCCGACGGTGGTGCTGTTGAGCATTTCGTCCAACAAATTTTTCGGCAAAACCTCACCTGCATATAACGCCTGCGCCCAACGCGCAAGGTCTTCTACTGTCGAAGCAAAACCGCCTCCAGCCCATTCCGATTGCGGATTCATCAGAAACTTTCCTTTGGTAATTATCGGTTGTTTTTGAAAATAACCGTTGACCGTCAGCAAAAGTGCGGCATCGTTTGAAGGAATTGTGCGGCTCAATTTAAGCGGATTCAAAAATCTGCGGGTAATTTCATCATACAGAGTTTTGCCCGTCACTTTTTCGACGATCAAACCAATCAAAATGTAAGCAGTATCGGTGTAATAATAGCCCTTGCCTGCCGCGAAAAGCGGTTTTTTGTTCAGAATATAAACGAGTAAATCTTCATATTTGATGTTTTTGGCGGCATTTTTTAACTCATCTTTCAGAAAATTTTTATCATTGACGTGATTCGGAATCCCGCCGGAATGATTCAAAAGCATTCGCAGAGTAATGTCTTTGGCATTCGGTAACTGTGCAAACCATTTTTCATTGCCAAGATATTTTTCGATCTTTTCATCTAAATTTAACTTTCCTTCCTGCATCAGCAAAAGCGTTTCCGCCGCAACAAAAGTTTTGCCGATACTTCCCGCCAGAATTTTATCGGTTGGTTTTAGCGGAGCTTTCGTTTGCAAATCCGCCACACCCGTTGCCACTGAAGCAAAACGCCCGTCAGGCAAAATAAATCCCGCCGTTGCCCCCGGAAACTTTAATTTGTCGTGCAATTCGTCCAAATTTGCTTGAAATTTTTGAACAATTTGCTCGAATTTTTCATCATTTACAGATTGAAAAGCAAAGGTAAAATTTGAGAGAAGGGCGCAATTTAGCAAAGATAAAAATATCAATTGCCAAAGTGCGCCCTTCTTTTTCATAGACTTTTACTTGTTACTTCCGCCAATATTAAAAATCGTTTTCGCCGCCATTTTAGCGAGTTTCCAGGTTCTGTCCAAATCAAATTTGCCATCTTCAGTATCACGTCCGAGCAGTTTATCAACTACCAATTTCCGCAAATCTTTACCTTCGCGGCGAAGCATAAATTCTTTGGCGAAAGGTTTGGCGGTTTCAAAGAAATTGAATTCGGGATCGGTGATAATTCCAATCCCTTCGAGCGTCATCAACGCCCGCATGATGTAGGTAAAATTGGACGGCAGACGGAATGGATAATCATACATCACATCCGCCAAATCGTAGGTCAGTTCTTTGAATTTAACATCTTTCAGTTTTAGATTGAGATGCAGATCAAACATTTTAATGACAACTTCTTTGATTTTCGATTC
>DAORIL010000248.1:0-8842 GCA_035438525.1 Pyrinomonadaceae bacterium | reverse complement strand
GAAACCACACTTCCTCTTTCATCAATCATTACCTGCACGTTAACATCTCCGCCTGCACGAACAGCTTTTGCAGTTGGTGGATATGATGGTTTTGGCAAGCTGACGGCTTTTCCATTTAATACTCCGCCTGAAACGGGTGGTTTTGGTTTTGTTTCAGCTTTCGGTTCTTCTTTCTTTTTAATTACCGGCGGTTCGGTGTCAGTATCATCAATTTTTGCAGTTTGATTTTTAACTCCGATTGGTTCTCCTGTTCCGCCAATTTGACTACCTCTATCAACTCCGCTTGAAACGCCTTTTGGATCAACATCATCTGTTCCAATTTTAAATGCGGTATTTGGTCGAGATTTTACCGAATTAGGGGTAGTAGAAATTTCTTTTGGTGCAATTGGTTCATCAACCCGTGCCATATTTACTTGACGAACAGGCACGTCGCTAACAGTTTTTTGCGATTGGTCTTGTTTGATTTCCTTTATCGGCTCTGGTTTTGGTGGCTCAACATCAACTACAGGTGCAACCATTGATGAAAGTTCTAAACTTTCGCCTCCGATGCCTAAATCTTTGGCAAAAAGACTCCATAAAATTCCGCTGGCAAAGAGTGAAAAAACTAAAATTGAGGTCGTCAGCATAAAGCCGCCTCGTCGGGTGTTTTGAAAATCGTTTCGTGATTCTACTAATTGATCTAACATTTTTGATTCCTCCTAAATTTTCGCTGCCAAACGGATTCGGGAAACATTTTGTTAGACACCACTTTTTTGAATTTGTTCCCGATTGGGTATAATTTTTTTTACACTTTATGAAAATTACTGAATTTGACTTTCAACTTCCTGACGAACTTATTGCCCAGACTCCGCTTGAAAAACGCGAAAATTCCAGAATGTTAGTAGTTAATCGCACTTCACAAAACTGGCAAGACAAACATTTTTACGATTTGACCGATTTTTTGCAGAAAGATGATGTGATCGTTCTAAATAACACTAAAGTCTTCCCGGCCAGACTTTTAGGCACCAGCGAAACCGGTGCTAATGTCGAGATTTTTTTGGTCAAAGAAGTTGAAACGCAAGTTTGGGAAACCTTAGCGCGTCCGGCAAAGCGTCTAAAAATAGGCAAAAAAGTTTTGTTTGGCGAAAAATTAACTGCTGAAATTTTAGAAAAAACTGACGAAGGGCGATGTATCGTTAAATTTGAAGCGGACGGAAATTTTGAGGAGATTTTGGACGAAGTCGGCAAAACGCCTCTGCCCCCATATATCAAACGTGAAAAAGATGCGATCGATAAAGACCGCGAACGTTATCAAACCGTTTTTGCCCGCGAACGAGGTGCAATCGCCGCTCCAACTGCAGGATTACATTTTACGCCCGAAATATTGCAAAAGATCAAAGAAATTGGCATAACCATTGCCGAAGTTACGCTTCATGTCGGCTACGGAACTTTTGAGCCTGTCCGCGTCGATGATTTATCCCAACATTCGGTAATGCCCGAACAATGCGAAATCTCAAAGGAAACTGCACAAATTTTGAACGAGGCAAAAGCCAACAAACAACGGATTATTGCTATCGGAACTACAACCACGCGAACACTTGAATCATCGGTTTCGACTGATGGAAAAATTTTATCGGGCAGACGTTTTGCTGATTTAACTATTACGCCCGGTTATAAATTTCGCGTTATTGACGGACTTTTGACCAATTTTCATTTGCCGCAATCATCTTTATTAGTGTTGGTTTCAACTTTTGCCGGACACGAACTAATGATGGATGCCTACCGTCATGCAGTTACAAATCATTATCGTTTTTATAGTTACGGCGATTGTATGCTGATCATTTAAAATTGAATAAAGGCAGACTAAAATAAATAATCTGCCTTTATTATCAGTTATTTAGCAACCTATTTTTTATTTACATTGCTGTTCGATTTATTGCTTGTATTGCCATTCACCATTTGATTGGTCATTGAATCATTAGCTGCCACTTTTAGCTCATTTTTGACGCTTTTTACCCCGTCAATGCCTTTAGCAACCTGTTCGGCTTTGGTTTTTTCAGCCGCACTGCCAACTGTTCCCTTTAAGGTAACTACATCATTAACCACATCAACGTTGATGGTTGAATCACGAAGATCATTGGTTGTTGCCAAAGCAGTTTTGGTTTTAAACCAGAGCCAACTATCATTTACCCCTTGTCCGATAGTGCTGGAACCTTTTTCTTTTTCATAGTCACCACGATTTTTGTCATATTCTTCGCGGCTGACGTTTGTATTATCGCGGCGATTTGAATTGGCATTCATCAATGTATTCACATTACTATTAACAACAACTGCAGTATTGCTGTTGAGATTTTTCAAATTAACATTTGTATTGGAAGTTGTTTCACAACCTACTAAGGCACATGCAGATAACCCGATAGTCATCATAAAAAGTTTTATTTTCATATTAATCCCTCCGATTTTTACTAGAAACTGTTCTCAGATGAAAGGAGGAATGCAATCTGCATACCAACAACTAAAAATCACTAATTAGGCAGTTATTTACTGGGAAAACTGCGATTTTTGTCTTTTTTTCGATTATTCCGAAATGAATCAAAACGAGACACAAAGACGTAACGAACAAATACAGTTTGAATGCAAAAGCCGAGAAACTTTAAAAACCCTATCATTTCTTGACACTTTCCCTGCAAACAATTAGTATTTATAGTTTCGGCTCTTGTGCCTGAAGTGTATCTATATGTTCGAATCATTGTCCGATAAATTAAAGCAAACGCTTAAAAATCTGCGTGGTGAAGGCAAATTAACGCCTGAACATGTAGATGCTGCGCTCAAAGAAATACGCCGCGCATTGCTCGAAGCGGACGTAAATTACAAAGTTGCCAAAGATTTTGTTGAAAGTATTCGGGCAAAAGCAGAAGGACAAGCAGTCTGGCAAGACCTCAAACCGCACGAACAGGTCGTCAAAATCGTTTATGACGAGTTGGTCGAATTAATGGGCGGGACTTCATCACGGCTGGTTTTTACACAAAAATCGCCTAATGTGGTGATGGTCGTCGGTCTCCAGGGTTCAGGTAAAACTACTTCGACCGGAAAAATTTCGCGTTGGCTCAAAGATAATCAGGAACGCAAACCTCTTTTAGTTTCAGTTGACGTTTATCGTCCGGCCGCTCGTGAACAGCTTCGGGTGGTTGGAAACGCCGTCGGAGTCGCAGTTTATCAAGATAAAGAAACCAGCGATCCGATGACTCTAGTGCAAGGCGCAATGCGTCACGCGCAGGAGATGGGTTTCGATACTTTGATGATTGACACCGCTGGTCGTCTGCATATTGACGATGACCTGATGGTCGAGCTCGAACAAATCAAAGCCGAAACCAAACCGATTGAAGTTTTATTTGTTGCGGACGCAATGACCGGACAAGATGCGGTGCGTTCTGCTGAAGAATTTCATCGTCGGGTCGGAATTACCGGCGTAATTTTGACCAAAATGGACGGTGATGCTCGCGGCGGTGCGGCACTATCAATCAAACAAGTCATTGGTCAGCCGGTCAAATTTGTCGGGGTCGGCGAAAAATATGACGCGATTGAGCCGTTTTATCCTGATAGAATCGCGCAAAGAATTTTGGGAATGGGCGACGTTCTTTCGCTCATCGAAGAAGTTCAAGGCAAAATTGATCAGGAAGAAGCTGAAAAACAACTGCAAAAAATGCAGTCGAATCAGTTCACTCTGGAAGATTTTCGCAATCAGCTCGGACAATTCAAAAAACTCGGCTCAATGTCCAAATTGATGAAAATGCTGCCCGAACAATTAACGGGCGGAATTTCATTGACCGATGAGCAATCGGAACAAGTCGAAGGACAGATGAAACGCACCGAAGCCATCATTGATTCGATGACTAAGCAGGAGCGCAACAATCATAAAATCATTGATGCGAGCCGAAAAACCCGCATTGCTAAAGGTTCAGGTTCAACCATTGCCGAAGTCAACGGGCTCATTCGCCAATACGAGCAAATGAAAAAGATGATGCAGCAAATGAATCGTGGCGGATTGTTCAGCAAATTAGCCGGAAAAGCAATGGGCGGACTCGGCGGCGGTTTAGGCAATATGCTCGGCGGAGGCCTCGGCAATATGTTTGGCGGCGGCGGCGGCGCAGAAGATTTTGATAATAATTACGACGAAACACGGGATTCGTTAGCAAAAAGGTTAAAGAAGAAAAAGAGACACAAGAAGAAACGGTAAGTAGTGGTGAACGGTGAATGGTGAATGATTAGTGAAAACTAAAACTCACCACTCACCACTCACCACTCACCACTATTAAAAATTATGTTAGCAATTAGTTTAATGAGAATGGGTTCAAAGGGAAAACCTTTTTACCGCGTAGTAGTTAAGGAAAAACGTAGCAAACGTGACGGAAAATATCTCGAAAATGTTGGCACCTACAATCCGATGCTGAATCCGGCAGAAGTTAATCTGAAACACGACCGTATTCAATATTGGATGAGTGTTGGAGCACAACCGACCGATACCGTCAGAAGTTTGATCAAACACAATCCTGAACAAACCGAAGAGGAAAAAATTGCCGCTGCTGAAGCGAAAAAAGCCAAAGTAGAAGCTGAAAAATTAGCTGCTGCCGAAGCGAAAAAAGCTCTCGCCGAAGCTAAACGCAAAGCTGAAGAAGAAAAAGCTGCCGCTGAAAAAGCCGAAGCCGAAAGAGTTGAAGCCGAAGCTAAAGCTGCTGCTGAGGCAGAAGCAAAGGCTGCTGAAGAAGCCGCTGCCGCTGAAGCCAAAGCCGCTGAAGAAGCTGCCGCTGCCGAAGCAAGTGAAGCTGAAGCAAGTGCTCCTGAAGCAACCGAAGCAGAAGCTACAGAAACTGCTGAAGCGACTGAAGAAACTAAAGCTGAATAGTTTAGAAAGTTTAGGAAGTTTAGGAAGTTTAGGAAGAATAAATCCTACTTCCCAAACTTCCTAAACTTCTCGAACTGCCTAAACTCAATAATGAAAGAAGCTGTCGAAAAAATCGTAAAGGCTTTGGCTGATAAACCCGATGAGGTTGTTGTCAGCGAAAAAACGTCTGATCGAAGTGTTGTGATTACAGTTCAAGTTGCTGAAAGTGACATGGGCAAGCTAATTGGACGCGAAGGTCGGACTATCAAAGCAATTCGGTCGCTTCTTTACGGGGCGAGCCAAAAACACGGCAAACGGTTTGTTTTAGATGTGGTCGAATAGTTTTGAAAAGTTACAAAAAGTTGCAGGAAGTTGCGAAGTTATAAAAATCCAATAACTCTGCAACTCTGAAAACTTCCCGCAACTCTGAAAACTTTTATGGATTTAGTAACTATCGCCAAAATATCCAAAACACGCGGCTTGCGCGGCGAAGTTGTGGCGGATGTTTTAACTGATTTTCCTGAACGCTTTGAGCTGCTCGACAAAGTTTTTATCGTCAAACCAAACGGCGAAACTTTAGAAACTAACCTCGAAAAATTCTGGTTTCAAAAAGGTCGGGTAATACTTAAGTTCAAGGATTTCAACCAAATCGAAACGGCCGAAACTTTGCGGGATTGCGAAGTTTCTATTCCTGAAAGTGAAGCGGTCGCACTCGAAGAAGACGAATTTTACGATTGGGAATTGCAGGAATGCGAAGTCGAAACGGTTGAAGGCGAAAAACTTGGACGAGTCAAAGAGTTATTACGAACCGGCGGAACTGAAATTTTAGTCGTTCAGGGAAAATCGAAAGATTATCTAATCCCTTTTGCCGAAACGATTTGCGTCGAAGTTGATATTGAAAATAAATTGATTCGGGTTGATGCACCTGACGGGCTTTTGGATTTTTAATGATGAAAACCTTCTTGAAAAAGGCTTATGGCGTGATGCCGCTCAAAAAAGAAGTGTTTTCTCTTTTGAAAACAGTGTGGCATCCGAACGAAGATACTTATCGTCATCTGCATTTTCATGGCGTTTTTAAGGTCAAAGTTGATAATACAAGTTCTTTTAAAATCAGACATTACGGTTTTTTTGTCGAAAACGAAATCTTTTGGGAAGGTTTAGAAAACGGTCACGAAGCAATTTCGTATTCGCTCTGGATAAAATCGGTTAAAGATTCAAAAGTAATTCTCGATATCGGTGCAAATACAGGCGTTTTTTCGCTGATTGCAAAGTCATTGAATCCGAGCGCAAAAGTTTATGCTTTTGAGCCGGTCAAAAGAGTTTTCGAAAAACTCGAAGCGAACAACAAACTAAACAATTTCGACATAATTTGTTTAGAAGAGGCGGCTTCAAATTTCGATGGTGAAGCGACGATTTACGACACCAACGCCGAACACACTTATTCGGTAACGGTCAATAAAAACACGCTTTCATCGGATGCAAATGTTGTCGAAACAACAATTAAAACGATTCGGCTCGATACATTTATTGAAAAAAAAGGCTTGACGAACATTGATTTGATGAAAATTGATGTCGAAACGCATGAGCCCGAAGTTTTAGAAGGAATGGGCAAATATCTGGCAAAATTTAAGCCGAGTATTTTGATTGAAATTTTGGACGATTCGGTGGGCGAACGAGTTGAAAAATTAGTTGCTGATTGCGGTTATCTCTACTTTAACATTGACGATAAAGCGAAAAAAGTCAGACAAGTTGAGAAAATAACTAAAAGCGATTTTTGGAATTATTTTTTGTGCAGTCCCGAAAAAGCCAAAGAATTGAAATTGATTTAAGATTTTGAAAATAGATGTTTTAACAATTTTTCCCGATTTTTTTACGGAAGTTTTCGATTTTGGAATTATCCGCCGCGCAAAACTTGCGGAAATTGTTGAGATAAATATTTACGATATACGTTCTTTTACAACTGATAAACATCGAATGACCGACGACCGACCATTTGGCGGCGGCGACGGAATGGTTTTGAAAGCCGAACCGATTTTTCGTGCCATTGAGCAAATTTTAGGCACGTGCGAACGTGAAAACTTCCCTTCTGGAACACGAGTCGTGCTTTTAACTCCGCAAGGCAGAGTTTTCAAACAAGCCGTTGCAAAAGAATTTGCCGATAAAACCAAACATCTCGTAATGATCTGCGGACGTTACGAAGGAGTTGACGAGCGAGTCAATGAAACACTTGTGACAGACGAAATTTCAATTGGCGACTACGTTTTGTCAGGCGGAGAACCGGCAGCAATTGTGATAACTGATGCAATTGTGAGGCTTTTGCCAAATGCTTTAGGCAGAGAAACATCAGCCGTCAATGATTCGTTCACAGAAAATTTATTGGATTGTCCGCATTACACACAACCGCGGGACTTTCGCGGAATGTTGGTGCCCGATGTTTTATTAAGTGGAAATCACGCCGAAATTGAAAAATGGCGTAAACAAAAAGCGTTAGAAAAAACGCAAAAAGTTAGACCCGATTTATTAAATAAGGAGAATGGTTAAAGTGAGTAATTCTGGGCAAATGAATTAAAAATTAATGAGAATTTTAATTTAATGCTTTGGAATAATGCCAATAAGAATTTTAAGAAAAAACTTTTTTAATTTTTAACTTTTAATTTTTTATTAACGCACTCACCTCTTGCCGATAAATACAATGAATACATTAGATAGTATTGAAAAAACACAATTAAAAGAAAACCTTCCTGATTTCAAAGCAGGTGATACCGTTCGTGTTCACGTCCGTATTCAAGAAGGAAACAAAGAACGTCTGCAAGCCTTTGAAGGTCTGTGCATTGCCCGTAAACATGGCGGAGTTCGTGAAACCGTCACAGTTCGCAAAATCAGTTTCGGCGTTGGAGTAGAAAGAATTTTCCCGCTTCACGCCACGATCATTGACCACATCGATTTAGTTCGCCGAGGTAAAGTTCGTCGTGCTAAACTCTATTATTTGCGTGCCTTACGTGGTAAAGCTGCTCGTATTAAAGAACTTGATACACGCAACAAAGATGCGGCTAAAAAAGCCGGAAAGTAAGAGACTTAGGAGACTGTGAGAGTGCGAGACGAAGAGAAGAAATCCGTCCAAGATTTTGAATTAACTCCGCCTGTCCCATCTTCTCGCAGTCTCATCATCCCAAAAGTTGGAATAGAGTTTGAAAACCAAGCCATCAGCGAGGGCTACAAATTTATTGCCGGAGTCGACGAAGTCGGACGCGGTTGTCTCGCTGGTTGTGTGGTTGCGGCGGCAGTCATTTTAGATCTGTCAAAACCGATTCCCGAAGGATTGAACGACTCTAAAAAACTTTCGGCAAAAAAGCGCGAAAGTCTTGATTCCGAAATCAAAGAAAAGGCACTATCTTATGCAATTGCACAGGTTGAAGCAGATGAGATTGATAAAATAAATATTCTCGAAGCGACTAAAAAAGCAATGCGGCTGGCGATTGAAAAACTCAATCCGTCAGCCGATTTTCTTTTGATCGATGCAGTTCAGCTCAAAACGCTTTTCATTCCTCAAAAAGCCATCATTCACGGTGATGCAATTTCTGCTTCGATTGCCGCTGCTTCTATTATTGCCAAAAATTATCGTGATAATTTAATGCAGGAATTGGACAAAATTTATCCTAAATACGGTTTTGCCAAACACGTCGGTTACGGAACTAAAGCCCACTTTGCAGCCTTACACGAACACGGTGCGTGCGATATTCACCGCAAAAGTTTTCGTGGAGTGATTCAATAATTTCTTTTCTAGTAATCAATGGATTTACCATAATTTTCTTGATTTGGGAGATGCAGTTAGGTTAAATTGAGTCCGCATATAGATAAAGTAAGTAAAGCGAACTTTGCTCGTCTATTATAAGTCAAGCATTTGCAGTTGATTGCTTTATGGTGCGCCAATAACAACCACCGGCATCTGTTGCCAAATAAAGGATGTCAGAAAACGAAGAA
>DAORIL010000247.1:0-8883 GCA_035438525.1 Pyrinomonadaceae bacterium | reverse complement strand
CAACGAAGCTTTTTGCTGTTCCTCCGCAAATTTTTGATTGCGAAGATAGGCTTGCGAAGCAAAAACGATCAGGGAATATATTAACAAACCCAGATATTGATTGCCTAAAAATCCGCTTTGAAGAAATTGCCAAATATCCCCGTTTTTTTCGCGGTATTGGGCATAAGTAAACCAGGTTATTGACCCGTAAATAAAAAAATGAATGCTCGAAAATAACAATGCCAGCAAAACGTTGATACCGAAATTGCGTAAATACTGTTGTTTTGATTGAAAATCAAGTTTTTTAGTGAACCAAAAAACAAAAGCCGAAAGAAATCCCCATAACCCATATCGGTAAAAATTGTCAGCTAAAACAATTCCAAACGGGGTTGTTCTGCCTTCAACTTTGCCGCCAAGAAAAGAAATAGTCGTAAAAATTAAGGCAATCAGAGACCAAATAATTATTAAATTCAAAATGGTGCGAAACTTTTGCATTAAAGGTTTTTATACGATTTCTCCAGTTAAAAGACAAATCGAGTCCAAGAAAAATGCGATCTACGATCTTTTACAATCGCAAATCGCAAATCCAAAATCATTTCAAATTAAACTTATTGTTGACCTTCTAAAAACGCCTTCAATTTGCGTGAACGCGAAGGATGGCGCAGTTTTCTCAAAGCCTTAGCCTCGATTTGCCGAATCCGTTCACGAGTAACTGCAAAATGTTGTCCGACTTCTTCGAGCGTATGTTCAGAGCCGGTATTTCCCAGTCCAAAACGCATTTTGATAACTTTTTCCTCGCGCGGAGTGAGAGTTGCCAAAACTTCGTCGGTAATTTCCCGAAGGTTTGAAAAAGTGACGGATTCCGCCGGATTCATAATTGAACGATCTTCGATAAAATCGCCGAGATGCGAATCTTCTTCTTCACCGATTGGAGTCTCGAGCGAAATCGGTTCCTGCGCGATTTTCAAAACTTTTCGCACTTTTGAAACTGGAATATCCATTTTCTTTGCGATCTCTTCGCTGGTTGGTTCACGTCCAAGTTCCTGCACGAGCGCACGCGAAGTCCGAATGAGTTTGTTAATCGTCTCAATCATATGGACAGGAATGCGGATAGTGCGGGCTTGGTCGGCGATAGCGCGGGTAATCGCCTGGCGAATCCACCAAGTTGCGTAAGTAGAAAACTTATAACCACGCCGCCATTCAAATTTATCAACCGCTTTCATCAAACCGATGTTGCCTTCTTGAATTAGATCAAGGAATTGCAAACCGCGATTGGTGTATTTTTTAGCGATTGAAACAACTAAACGTAAGTTGGCTTCGACCAATTCTCGTTTGGCTTGTCCGGTTTGACGTTCACCGACATCAATTGCCTGCAAACAACGCTTAACTTCAACCGGCGGAATATGATATTTTTCCTCAACTGCCTGAATTTCTTGCCGGGCATTGGCAATTTTATCGTTTAATGTTTTCTTTTCGTCCGGTGTTGGTTTGCCTTCGAGCCTTTCTTCGGCTTTTTGAATGTCTTTTTCGTTCTTTCTAATTTCGTTTGAAATTTTACGAATGGCACTAATTAACCGTTGTTTGGCTCTTTCAGTTAAATTTAACCCTTTGATCTCGCCGGAAATTTCCAGCCGTAATCTTGCCGTTTGACGTTTTAAGGCTAAAAGCTTTTTGGTTGGTTTGTTTTTAGATTTACCTTGTTCTTCGCGAAGATTGGCCAGTGTTTTAAGTGCATCTTCGTAAAGGGTTGTAATATTATCAATCCCTTCGATCGTCCAACGCAAATATTCATCTGCCTTATCTTCTTCACCCGAAAGTTCAGCTTGTTCGCTAAAATTTACCGTGTCACGGATGCTGGCTTTTCCGCGTTTTAGATCTTCACCAAGTTTTAATAGGGCTTCAACCGCAATCGGTGAACGCGAAATTGATTTTTGGGTTTTGATCTGTCCGCGCTCGATTCGTTTAGCAATAACCACTTCGCCTTCGCGAGTCAACAAAGGAACAACACCCATTTCACGCAAATAAAGGCGAACGGGATCATTAGTTTTGTCCAAAGCGCCAGCCGAAAGATCTAAATCAAGTTCATCTTCGTCCAGTCCGTCAATGTCATCAATGGCAAGACTTGCTACACCTTCGAGCAAAGCCGAATCCGAATCGGAAACATTGATGCCAGTTCCTTCAAGTTTTTGTAAAACATCTTCGATGTCTTCCGGTGAGACCATTCCATCGGGCATTTCACGATTCAAATCATCGTAGCTCAAGAAATTCTTCTTATCTCTGCCCAATTCCAATAGGCGGTCAACTAAATCATCTTTTTCATCGTAATCAGTCATAAAATTTAGATTAAAAATCTGTAAATATCGTTGTTAGTAAATAGTAATTCGTAAATAGTTATTCGTGATTCGTTAAAAAAAACAAATACGAATTATCAATTGCGAATTACCATTACCAATTATCAAAAATTATCATGCGTAAAATTGGCACGCTCTAGTTCGCGTTTTAATTTTTCCAGCGTAATTTGCTCAATAGACAAATGGTTTATCAGCGATTCGTTTCCTTCCTGTTGAGCCAACATTAATTTGTTGCTCACTCCTAATATTCGCGTGGATAAAGCCATCAGACGCAGAGCGATCACACATTTTTCCGCGACCAATAAAATATCATCAATCGCTTCGCCTTCATCGCGTCCATTTTCACTCATCAACAAAATCGGCAAAATATCTTCTGCAGTAGCATCTTCGGAAACTAAATTGGTTAAGTTTTCCGCTGTTGGTTGTTCACCGTTTTGTTGCAGTTGAATCAACGCTTGAAAGATCGAAGCTGTTGCAAGTTCTGCAAAATCAGTTATTTCGAGTTGCGGTAAAACCATCTCGCGCAGCTCGGAATCATTTATCAAAAGTTCTAAAAGTTTCTGTTCGGCAATCGTCACGCGAACTTGCGTATGACGTGCTACGGCTTGTCTGATGTCGGCATGTGCGCCGAGCTTTATCATCTTCCACAGATCGCGTTTCAAAAGTGCATCTTCAACCCGCAAAAAATTCATTGCCTGATCAAAAGATTCGCGTTTTTGAATCGGATTGCGAACAGCCGAAATAACGGGCAATACGTCCTCAATTGCTTCAGCTTTTTGTTTTGCCAAAGCAAGATTACGTTCCCGCACTGCGTTTTCCAGAACAAATTGGAGATGTGGGTAAGCGTTTCTGTATTGATTTCTATACGCTTCGACACCGTTGGCTCGGATAAAATCATCAGGGTCTTGCCCGGATGGGAGAACTAAAATATCAATCTCAAAATCCTGCACCAACAAAGGTTCGATAGCTCGTCTCGCCGCTTTCACACCAGCACTATCTCCATCATAATTCACAACTGTTTTACGAGCAAACCTAGATAAAAGTTTCGCCTGGTTTTCGGTAAAAGCAGTTCCCAAACTTGCCACACAAATTCGCACTCCATTTTGGTAAAGTGCGATCAAATCTAAATAGCCTTCAACGAGGATTGAAGTCTTGCGTTTTTTGATTTCGTCCTTGCACTGATAGAGTCCGTAAAGATGATCGCCTTTGGTATAAGCCGGGGTTTCGGGAGAATTGAGATATTTCGGCTCGCCTTTGTCCAAAATCCTCGCGCCGAATGCGACCGGATTGCCATTAACATCCAAAACCGGAAAGATGATGCGCCCTCGAAAACGGTCATAAACTCTTTTCTTTTCTTCATTTATCGAAACTAACCCCGACAATTGAATCAATTTATCATCTGCACCTTTTTCTTTGAGCAGATTCATCACAGCATCCCAACTGTCAGGCGCGTAACCGATGCGGAAAGTCTTTTGAGTTTCTTCGGTAATCCCGCGATTGTGCAAATATTCACGGGCATTTTCGGCTTCGGCGTAAGATTCGGAAAATTCACGCTCCCAAAATTCCAATGCCCAAGTATTTAACTGAATAACTTCGTCAGAGATTTTTTTCTCAGTTTCTTTTTTCTTTTTGGTTCGCTTAAACTGTTCATCGTCAACAGGTTCAGGCAAAGGAATTCCCGACAAATCCGCCACACGCTTAATAGCTTCGGGAAAGTTTAAACCTTCCTGTTCCATCAAAAATGTAAAAGCATTTCCCGATTTTCCGCAGCCGAAACATTTGTAAAAACCTTTACTTGGACTAACGGAAAATGAAGCAGTTTTTTCCCCATGAAACGGACAATTTCCCCAAAAATTCGCCCCTTTTTTCTTCAAAGGCACAAACGCCTCGACTATCCGCACAATGTCGGCTCGGTTTTTTAGATCATCAATAAAGTATTGGGGATAAAGCATTTTTTAAAGTAAAAAGTAAAAAGTAAAAAGGCAAAATTTTAGAAATACTCAATTATGTTTTTTTTTTCGGAACAAGCCAATATTCTACATCAAAAATGGTTCTGTTTCTTCGATGGAAAAATTTCAGATGATTTCGAGAGATTTTATATTTACTCTCGAACTCTTTGATTAAGGTGTTTTGCGTTTCGAGGATAGATTTAGTTGTGGAATCATAAATAACAATATTTCCCTGCAATTCAATATCACTTTTGAGAGTTTCAGCATAAATTCTAAGTTTGTCAGAAGGGCAAATACCACTTTCCCAAGTGTCTTTGTGAAATAAAACTGGTTTGGTAATTCTTGGTATCGGCGCATCTTTAACAATCTCATATTTCGACGGTATTTCCGCACCATTTGGAACAAGCCAAAATTGTGCTTTAAAGTTCTGATCAGTCTCAGCTTTGGCAATTAAAAATTGACTTCGGTTTAAATTATTCATTTCTATCAATCCGTTTGCATACTCCCTAAACTGTTGAAAATATTTATTGTTTTCCGATTTATTGGGGTTAATAAAAACTAACAAATATCCAGTAGAATTGCTTGAAGCTAAGATTGTTAATTGGAAGTTTTGCCATTTGAATAAAAAATCATCGCAATAAATTCTTCCAAATTCATCAACTAATCTAGCCTTTTCTTGCCCAAAGGAAACTTGAAAAGCAAAAATCAATAACAATGAAGTAAGTATAATTTTCACGATTTCCTCCTTTTTGGCACGAGCCAAATTTCACCATTCCCAACAGGGTTTTCGCCAAGAATATGAAAAAAACTCAAACGATTTTTTGTAATCTTAAAATCTTCCTCAAATTGTTTTATCAATTTAGATTTTATACTTTTAAATTTTTTGGCAGTTTTTGCATAAATTACGAGATTTGCATTTAGTTCTGGATTAGCAAGTAAAAATCTTGAGGTATAAATTTCTTGATATAACATGTCACATACACCATCACCACCGCCTTCACCATAATCAAACCAATCATAAATTTTTAATGGTTTGTTAATTGCAAGTGTATAATCCCATTGTTCTTCTTCAAAAGTAGGAATCTCTGCTCCGTTTGGAACAACCCAAAACTGAGTGCGGATTTCGCTTTCGCTTCTTCCGTGTAAAATAACGATAGTTGGATTGTCTCGATAACTATACAAACTTCTAATTGACTGCTCGTATAAATAATTCTTCAGTTTATTTTCTTTTTCCCCAAAAATAATTACGTATCCTTTTGATTTTGTATTTTCAATTTCAAGGAGTAATTGCTGAAAATCTCCCCAACAACAATTTATTCGTCCAGTCTCGTTTATTTGTCTTGCGACAGGCTTTTCCTGCCCAAAACAAAATTGGAAAGCAAAAATCAATAACAATGAAGTAAGTATAATTTTCACGATTTCCTCCTTTTCGAGACTAGAAAGTAATCTTCATAGTTAAAGGTTGTATTCCAATTTAATCTATAAAAGATTTGTATTTGATTTCTAGGAACTTTGAATTTTTTCGTTAAGTTTTGAATTAATTTAAAGGCTGTTTTACTAACTTGATTTTTATTTTTGGCGTAAACTTTTATTTTCCCAATCAGATTAGGATTTGCTAGCAAAAATTTAGAATAGAATTCTAAATCAAAATGGAGGTGACAATATTCATTTTCAAACGAAGTTGAATGGATAAGAGTTTCTTTTTGGGATTTTGAAACGACAAAGTTTTTTGGACTGTCTGACGCGCTTGGAATTGGTGCGCCTTCTGGAACTTGCCAAAATTCAGTTGAATTCTCATTTTTGGAGTTGTCGAAAAGAACAAAAACTTTGTTTTTAAGTCGAGGAGACAATTCACTACATTTGAGGATTCGCCTTTCCATTTTGTATTTATAGATTTGGTCACTTTCTTCGCTGTTTATCACAATGTAACTTTTATCAGTATCCCCTAGTGAAATTTTTAGATTATCTACTCTGGATGATAAGCTATCATTGTTAACTTGCCCGGCAACATCTATTAATATTGCTTTAGGCTTTTCCTGTCCAAAGGAAACTTGAAAAGTCAAAATCAATAACAAAAATGTGAGTATAATTTTCACGATTGCCTCCTTTTAGGAATTAACCATAATTCAGCTTCGCCATATTCAGATTTATGACGGTAGGTTACTCTGAAACGATTTCGAGAAACTTTATAGGTTTTTGTAAGTTGGTGGACAATAATATTTGCAACTTTGAATGCTGTGCTCCTACTTTGATTGTCAACAATAATCAAGCCTTGAAGATTATTATTTTGTATCAAAATTTTGGCAAACTCTTTTGTGTTTGGGCTGAATTTACAACCTAAATCGTAATAACTGCTCTCAATAGTTTTAGTAAATGGATTTATATAGCCATCGCCTAAATCAAAACGAGACTTTGTTATGAATTGAGGTGAGGTAAAGTAAGTTTCGGGTTTTGGAAAGTCTGCCCCATTTGGAACAAACCAAAACTGAGTTTTTTCTTTAGGCTGATTCGCACCACGAAGGACTAGTATCTTTGATTCTTCAAGTCTAAGAAATTTTGGATGGTCTTTTAACCATTGTAAATAGCTCAAATTGCGTCCTTCCAATGTTTCATCTCCATAAAAAATTACCATGCCTTTTGAACCTTGTGATTGTTTGAGAGCCATTACAAGGTTGGCATATCTTGACATCAAATCCTCACTACAAGTTTTTGAAACTTCATCCATTAAAATTGGTTTAGGTTTTTCTTGCCCATCTGCAAACTGCAAACCTAGCAAAATCAATAAAATAGTGAAGATAAATTGGCGAAGGTTCATTTTGAGTTTCTTCTATTGCTTCAATTCCGCAACTGTTGCCCCGTGACCGCCTTGGTTTGGTTCAGCAAAAGTATAACGCAAAACGTGGGTGTGATTCTTTAAAAAATGATGGACAAAATTTTTCAATGCGCCGGTGCCGAAGCCGTGAATGATGCGGATGCGCTGTAAGCCGTTCATAAACGATTCGTCCAAAAATTTATCGAGCAAATATTCGGCTTCGTCGGTGCGTTTGCCGATCAGGTTTAATTCGCTGGTAAAATCTGTGTCGTCCAACCTCAGATTCGCAGAGGTTGCTTGCTTTTGCAGTTTTTCGAGTTTTGAGGTTTTATTAACTTCATCTGAGACAACTACTTGCAGATTTTTTAATTTTTCGCGCAGACGCATTGAGCCGACCAAAACTTCGGCTGTTTCGCCTTCAATTTTTTCAACAATCCCAACATTTCCAAAACCTGTTAATACTTTTAAGCCAACGGCAATTGGTAAGTTGCTTGTCTCAATTACTGAGTCTTGAGTCGGAGCGATTTTAACTTGAGGCTTGAGGTTTGGGACTTCAGACTTTTCAACTACAAACCGTTTCAACTCAGCCTTCCGAGTCATCGTTTCTTTTTCAAATTTCGCTTTTAAGGCTTTATCTTCAATAGTTTGCAAAAAGGATTTGACTTGTTTATCAAAAGAATCCAGCGTTTCGGACATTTTTTCGGCAAATTCTTTTTGGCGTTCTTTTTCGCGTTTTCCGGCTTCGATGTCGAGCTTGGCGTATTTAAATGCCACGGCTTCGCGTTCTTCTTCCAGAGCAATTCGCAAATCTTCGGCAATATCGGTTTCTTGTTTGAGTTTGGTCAAAAAATCATTGGCGACAAGTGCCGATTTATCAAGCACTTGGCGTGATTTTTCGATAACGTGATTAGGAATTCCAAAACGTCTGGCAATTTCAATTCCGCTGGATGCGCCTGCCATTCCCCTCAACAAACGGTAAGTCGGCTGCAAAGTTTTTTCATCAAATTCGACGCTCGCATTGATGACATTTTCATCATTCGTCGCGTAAATTTTTAAGCCCTTGTAGTGCGTTGAAGCAATAACCTGCGCTCCATTTTGGCGAAAAGTATCCACAATTGCGACGCCGAGAGCCGAGCCTTCATCCGGGTCAGTTCCAGTTCCGACTTCGTCCAGCAAAACCAGTGCAGGGGTCTGCAAACTTTTCAACATTTCCGCAATGTTGGAAATATGCGAACTAAAGGTTGAAAGATTGGCGGACAAAGATTGATGGTCACCGATGTCTGCTAAAATGCTGGAATAAAAGGGAATTGTCGCTTCACGCGCCGGAACGGGCAAGCCTGAAACTGCCATTAAACTTAACAATCCGGCAGTTTTCATCACCACCGTTTTACCCCCAGCATTGGCACCGGAAATAATCATCACCGACCTCGTTTTATCCAACGAAAAACTCGAGGGAACAACTTCTTGGTCTGGATTTTGCGACTTGAGACTTTCGACCAATAGCGGATGTCGTGCATCAATCAATTCGAGCGTTTCATCATCGCTGATTTTCGGAACAACTGCCTTAAAACGTCGTGCAAATTCGACTTTTGCTTTAACAAAATCAAGTTCGGCCACGGCTTCGACCGCATTTTCGATGTTTGGTAATTCTTGCCTTAATTCTTCGGTCAGCGCAAATAAAATTCGGGCAACTTCACTTTCCTCTTTGGCTTTTAGCGAGGCAAGTTCATTATTTGCTTCAATTACTTCTAATGGTTCAATAAACATCGTTGCGCCTGACGAAGAAAATCCG